>NZ_JBRCOK010000049.1:0-5774 GCF_053501535.1 Bellilinea sp.
GCAGCATGGTAGAGCGGTACGGCGAACACCGGCGCCGAACAGCCATCTATTCCGATGACGACTTTTTCAACCGGGTAATTGACCATTTCCGCAAAAGTTTGCAGCACACTCTGCTGCACCGGATGCGCCGGGTGGATGTAGTCATCCTTTGGCAGGCTGCGCAACACCGCCTGCGCCAGAAAGCCGGTATGCTTGCCGGAGCAGTTATGCCGGTTGGGTGTGGGTGATTCCCCGCGGCGGAGCAGCGCTTCCTGAGTTGGTTGATGGTAAACCGGGTGCGTCCCGCACAGCAAGTCGCTTTCCTGCACACCCACTTTTTTCTGCAAGTCAAGGATGGCTGCCAGATGTTCATCCGTGCCGGAATGTGAGGCGCACATCAACGCAATATCCCGCTCGGTCAGGCGAAAGGCCTCCGCGCCGCCGTTTTCCAGCAGCGGTAGAATTTGAAAGGGCTTGGAGGATGAGCGCAAAAAGGTTACGTAATGCGGGTCACCCAGAGCCGCCAGCAAGTTGCCGGAAGCATCCACCACCGCGGCACAACCGCTGTGAAGGGATTCGACAAGATTGCCGCGGGTTAATTCGACCAGTGGAACAAAGGCAGTATTGCTCATGAAGAAGACATCCTTGAGTTGAAAATTGGTTGGGGTTTATTCGTCCAGCTCTTCGCCCATCGCGCGGTAATGGCGGTTGTAGTATTGTTCCAACCCCCACTTCAACCGCTGATAGTACTGCGCTTTGCGTTCGGCGGGGAAATTCATACCGCTCAACAGATCGTTGATCCAGATGTGCGTTTCGGAAGGCTCTCCCTTGCGCGCCGCCAGGTCATCCATGCGCGATTGAATGTTTTTGAGGAACTCGATCTGCTGGTGAACATGTTTATGGGTGATCAGCCCGCTGCGGCCGCTGACCAGCAGATGATTCTGGTACTGAGGCGTCAACAGAACTTGCAGCGTTTCGAGCCACTGGGGAATGTCCGCGCCGGCCAGAAACGGCGGCTGGTTGACCACCACCGCATCCCCCAGGAAGATCAGATTGCGGTTTTCAAGAATGACCCAAATGGCGCCCGCCGCCGGGCCGGGGTGGTATTCCAGCAGGAGCGGATGTTCATCCCAGTGAATTTTCATGCGCTGGGTGAAGGAAATTTCCGGCGGCGCCCAGCGGATGCTGCCCAGTCCATTATGGTATTCCCAATCCGCGCCGGTATCCGCCCCCTGGGCTTTGAAGGTCATCGGGCGGTTGCGGAAAACCTCCGCCATTTTTTCGTGGCCGACCACCGTGCACTCCATTGCCCGCGAGCCAATCGTGCGGTCGGCGTGGACATCCAGATTGATCAACAGACGTTCGACGCCGCCGCCCAAATTGAGCATGGCCGACCGCCACAGACGGATGTCATCCGGCCGGAAGGGGGCATCAATCATCACCTGACCGTGCGGGGTCACAATCAGCCCCAGCACAACACCCGGATACGAATTCTCAATATATACATGATCGAATATTTGCTGCATTGAAAACCTTTACTCCCAATCAGGTGGGGATGATTACCGGAGGGGCAGAATAAAGATAAAGTTACTGCCCTCGCCCAGCGCACTTTCAACCCAGATTTTACCACCATGCGCACGTACCGCTAACCGGCAAAATGCCAGACCAAGGCCCAGACCCTTGGGGTAACGCTCGCCCTGCAAGCGGTTGAATTTCTCAAAGATCAATTCCAGAGCATCCTGCGGAATACCGGGGCCGTTATCCCGCACCCAGAAGCGAATCATCTCCCCTTCGCGGCGGCTGCCCACCTCAATGGCGCCCTGCATGGGGGTGTATTTGATCGCATTTTCAATCAGGTTGATCAACACCCGCCGGATCATATCCACATCCACCGAAATGACCGGTAAATCATCCTCCAGCGCCACCGAAAGCTGCTGGCGTTTGCTTTCCGCAAGGGTGTGAGTGGCATCCACCGCCTCGGCAACCAGCGCATGCGGGGCTACCGGTCTTTTGTTGATAATCGGCTGACCGGCTTCCAAACGGTTGATATCCAGCAACGAACTGATCAGGCGCTGCAAGCGTTCGGCTGCCCGCACGGCAATATCAAAAACCGGCTGAATGGTTTGGGCAGCCTCTTGCGGCAGCAGCGTTTGCAGAATATCCAGACTGGAAATGATGTTCGCCAGCGGGGAGCGCAGGTCGTGATAGATCATTGCCGATAAATCATCCCGCAGGGTATCCAGCTGCTTGCGTTCGCTGATGTCGCGCAAAATCCATTGCAGCATCGGGCTTTCCCCAATCATCACCCGCCGAATGTACACCTCCACCGGCAGCGCCGAACTGCCCTGCCGTTGTAATTCGGTTTCGTAATGCACTGTCTGGCCTTCTTGCAGGGCTTGAAAGTATTGGCTCAACGGTGGGGTTTGCGGGCTTTGCAGCTGGTGCATGGAACATTCCAGCAATGTTTCCAGCGGACAGGCTGTAACCACTTGAGCTTGCCGGTTGGCCTCCAGTATACGCCCCTCCCAGTCGGTAATCAAAATCGGGTCAATGCTGTCTTCAAACAACTCATGGTAGCGGCGCTGGGCTTCCTGCACCGAACGATACAGATGAGCATTGCGCACCGCAATGCCCGCCAGATCGGCAATACCTTGCAGCAGCGTCAGATGATCGCTGGTGAAAAATCCGGTCTGGGCATGCACCAGCGTCAGCACACCGGTTAACTGACCGCTGGAGAACAGGGGAACACAGACAGCCGACTTACTGCCCGTGCGTTCAGCCGCATCATCCGGGCGGCGCGTCCAGCGTTCATCCTCGCGTGTATCGGCAATCAGGGCCGGCTGGCGATGCTGAGCCACCCAGCCAGCCAGCCCGCGCTCCAAAATGGACTGCATCTCCTCCACCGTTGGATGAAACACCTGCCCATTGATCGCTAAGGCCGCCTCCACCGGTTGTCCCCTGTCGTTCAGCACAATTAAACTGCCCCGCTCCGCGCCGACATTGACCGTTGAAAGCAGCAAAACCCGCGCCAAAACCGTACGCAGGTCCAGACTGGCCGCCAGTTCCCGGCTGATATCGAGCAACAATGCCAGAGAAGAGCGTGTCACCGTATCCTGCTGTTTTGCCTGGCTCTCCATTGCTGCTGAGGTTCCTCCCTGAGAAAATCAATATGGACGATCTCGCAAAGTCAACCCGCGCGATTTAGAAACAGTATAGCATAATCAGGCATGGCTTTTACAGCGACATTTTTCCTCATCTTTGTAAAAAGTTTCTGGCAACATAAAAACGGGACGGGACTTCACTCAGGTATAATTGAATCAGGTTTACTCGGGAGGAGGCAGTCAACCAGTCCTTCCTGCAATGATTTATGGTTGTTTCAACAAATCCTTGCGATTTGCATGGAACAAAAAAAGAGGTGTGATCATGTTTGGCTTGTTTAACCGTAAAGATGAAGAGGAACGCGCCCGCAGTGAAAAACGCCTGCCGCCCGGCCAGGCGCTTACCACCAAATTCCCGGTGCTGCATTACGGCCCGGTTCCCACCGTCAACCTGGAAACCTGGACGCTGCGCATTTGGGGGGAAGTTGAAAAGGAAGTTACCCTGAGTTGGGAAGAATTCAACCGCTTGCCGAAAACCCGCGTCCGCATGGATTTGCACTGCGTAACCCGCTGGAGCAAACTGGATACTGAATGGGAGGGCGTTTCGGTGCGGACGATGATTGAACTGGGCGTTTTCAAACCGCTGCCCGCCGCCCGTTATGTCATGCAGCACGCCGAATACGGCTTTACCGTCAACCTGCCGCTGGAGGTGGTGCTGGCTGATAACTTTTTACTTGCCACCCATTACAACGGAGAACCGATCAGCCCCGATCACGGCTATCCGTTGCGCGGCGTGGTCGGCTACATCCCCAACCGTCCTGACCTGAAAACCCCCTACCTGTGGAAAGGCGCCAAGTGGCTGCGCGGGTTGGAGTTCATGAAACACGACCGCCCCGGCTTTTGGGAGGAGGCCGGCTATCACAATGAAGCGGATATCTGGAAAGAACAGCGTTTTGGCTAAATCTTCTGATTGACGGGCGATATTGAATCAGGTATCCTTACAATAACGAGAGTTCGGGATAAGATCAAAACCTGGCATGCAATGCCAATGACCCCCATCTGCACCTCCCCCAAAATCGCCCCTGCGATTTTGGGGGAGGCGGGAGGGGGCTGAAAGTCCCCAAGTTGTTGTTGAAACGATTTATCCCGAATTGACGTTACAATAACCATAAAAATTACGGGAGGTGAACATGGGCAGCACAAAAGATGTTCTGGCAGTCATTCTGGGCGGTGGACGGGGCGCGCGGCTTTACCCCCTCACCGCAGTGCGTTCCAAACCGGCCGTGCCGATTGCCGGTAAATACCGCCTGATTGATATTCCCATATCGAACTGCATCAATTCCGGCATTTACCGCATCGCCGTGCTGACCCAGTTCAACTCGGTATCGCTGCACCGTCACATCGCCAACACCTATGTCTTCGATACCTTCCACACCGGCTGGGTGCAGATTTGGGCTGCCGAACAGACCATCTCCAGCGCGGACTGGTATCAGGGCACAGCCGATGCAGTCCGCAAACAGTTATTTGAGATCCGCGCCACCCGAGCGCCGTATGTGCTCATTCTGGCCGGCGATCACCTCTACCGCATGGATTACGCCGCCATGTTCGATTTTCATATCGAACACGGCGCGGATATTACGGTAGCCGTTCAGCCGGTGCGTAAAGAAGACGCCGGCCGCTTCGGCATCCTCAAGCGCGACAAGGACTACCGCATTACCCGCTTTGCCGAAAAACCCAAAGATGAAGCAATCCTGCAGGATCTGGTCAGCCGGGATGACCCGGCGCGCCCGTTCCTCGGCTCGATGGGCATTTACCTGTTCAACACCGATATCCTCGCTCAGTTGCTGGAAGGCTACCCCGATTACGATGATTTCGGCAGTGATGTGATTCCCCATGCCATCAACACCCTCAACGTCTTCGGCTATGACTTTGACGGCTACTGGGAAGACATTGGGACGATTCGTTCCTTTTATGAAACCAACCTGGCGCTGGCAAAACCCGACTCGCCTTTCAACTTCTACGACCCAAAGCGGCCGATTTACTCCCACCCGCGCTTTCTGCCCGGATCGCTGATCGAAAACAGCCGCCTGGAAAACGTGTTGATTGCAGAAGGCTGCTGCGTGAAAAATGCCGAGATTGTTAACTCGGTGATTGGCTTGCGCAGTCAGATTCGCTCTGGTGTGCGCATTTCCAATTCCATCATCATGGGCGCAGATTATTATGACACAACCAGCTGCAGTGACACCGATTCAAGCGGGACGGGGTTAATCCCTATAGGCATTGGACGGAACAGTCAGATCAACGGCGCCATCATTGACAAAAATGCCCGCCTCGGTGAGAATGTGGTCATACAGCCTTTCCCGGTCGGTCAGGATTTGGACGGGGATGGTTGGGTCGTCCGCGATGGGATTGTGGTGATTCCCAAAGACGTCGTAATCCCATCCGGCACCCGCATTACTCCCTGAACCCGTCTTTTCAACCATTCTGACTGCCCGCAATCGCCGGTGAGGCAAACAGCATTCCCACCCCATCATGGCTTTCTCAAAGTTCCTTGACAATTCTAAAACTTTGTATCGAAACTTGAATTGCGGCAAAACGAACCCCCACCCACCTCCCCCAATATCTCCAAAGCGATATTGGGGAGGCGCAGGAGGGGGCAAAATCGCTCGATTTGACGTATCCGTGGATTATTCCGAA
>NZ_JBRCOK010000050.1:0-5040 GCF_053501535.1 Bellilinea sp.
CAGGTGGGGGTCATTGGCATCATACGCCGGGTTTTGCTCTTATCCCGAACTCACTTTTTTACCTGCTCCGCTTTGAGGGTTGAACAATTTGGAACGCCAGTCTACCGGAGGAATGAAGATGCCCAGACAATCTATCTTTGAAATGAAATTTGAAAAAATCTATTCTCTTTATATTCAAAAAGCGGAGCGCAAAAATCGCACCAGAGCAGAGGTTGACCAGATCATTTGCTGGCTGACCGGCTATGACGAAGCCGGACTGCAGGAGCAAATCAGGCAGGGGAATACGCTCGAAACCTTTTTTGCTCAGTCGCCGGCCTTTAACCCAAACAGTTCGCTGATCACAGGGGTGGTATGCGGTATTCGGGTGGAAGAAATCGAAGACCCGTTGATGCAGAAAATCCGCTATCTGGACAAACTGATTGACGAACTTGCCAAAGGTAAAAAGATGGACAAGATTTTGCGGCAGGCCGTTCTCCAGCCGTAAGAAAAGGCGCTTGTCAGGAAAATCCGTTAAGCCTGCCGAAAACCAGAATGCTGCCCGGCGGCGCTGCAAATTTGCCTGCTTTGAAGGCAGGTTTTTTTGCAAAACACCCGCCCTTGCCTTGTTGGCGAGGGCGGATTATTCCATGGGGTCGGTCTGGCCGACGGCGATTCAGAGTTGTACAAAAAACGTATAAGGTTAAGGTCGGATTTATCCGTTTTCTGATCAGGGTCGTGATATAGTATTCTTAGATGCAGGTGGGAAATTACGTACAAAGAAGTTAGCCACCCCATCAAAAACAGGCAGCCAAAATGTGAATTTTTCGGAATTGAAATCATCTTCGTCAGGCTGCTTCACATCAGAAAAGGAGAAATTAATATGACTATGGAAACAAATGCACCACTCAACACCGCCGGCCCTGACCTTAAGAAATTTCAGGGGCTGCGTCGTTTTAACCTGATCATGGGTTTTCTGCACCTGATTCAGGGAATTTTCATGTGGGTAGTCAGCAATGACCGAACCTACCCGATCTTCACCAACTACCTCACCTTCGACCGTGCCACCTTTACCCTGAAACCCGACCCGCAACTGCTCTATGAGCTGCCCTTTGGCCCGGCTGTGGCGCTGTTTCTGCTCATCTCGGCCGTTGCCCACTTCTACCTTTCCACCATCGGCTACAAGCCTTATGTCGAGAATCTGAAGAAGGGCATGAACCCCATCCGCTTTTACGAATACGCTCTCAGCTCCTCGTTGATGGTCGTGCTGATCGGCATGCTGGTGGGTATCTGGGATTTGGGGACCATGATCGCCATTTTCGGCATCAATGCGATGATGAATCTTTTTGGCATCATGATGGAGGAGCACAACCAGAACACCACGCGGACGAGCTGGCTGGCATTCATCTACGGCTCTCTGGCCGGCATTGTGCCGTGGATCGTGATTTTCCTGTACTTCATGGGAGCGGTCAATTCCGGAGAGGCTAAACCGCCGGCTTTCGTCTATGCCATCGTCCCCACCCTTTTCGTGATGTTCAACATCTTTGCCGTCAACATGGTGCTGCAATATAAAAAAGTCGGCCCATGGCGTGACTACCTCTACGGCGAACGGGTCTATATCATCCTCAGTCTGGTGGCCAAAACCGTCCTTGCATGGCTGATCTGGTTTGGCACACTGGCGCCGGTTTAGAAACGACCCGCCCAACATAAGCCCGAACTACAGGCGTGCCCGAGGTTTGAATGGATTATCCGTGAAGGAATCCAACCAGCACCGGGTGCGCCTGTATGGCTTTCTCAAAGTTCCTTGACAATCTTTAAACTTTTTATCGAAACTTGAATTGTGGCAAAACGAACCCCCACCCACCTCCCCCAATATCGCTTTAGCGATATTCGGGGAGGCGCAGGAGGGGGCAAAATCGCTCGATTGAATGCATCAGTGGACTATTCCGAATAGACATCGGTCAGCACCCGCCGGCTGCTGTTTGCCCGTTTTCGACTTTGAGAGAGCCATGGGTGCGCCTGTAAGAGATATACGGGATATATGGGGCGGTTGAATTGTGCCAAACGCTGAACCACAAGCGGGAATAGTCCTGAACAGGCCTATAAACGTGTTGTTGAAAAAATCTTAATATTTTGTTAGCCGTGAGGCTATTGACAATTGCGACCAAACCGCTATAATTTGAAACATCATGAGTTTGGAACTGCGCGTGCGTAAGGATCGTCGTCCATTCCTCCCCTGTGACGGGGCAGGACGGCTTTGCGCACGTCAGCGTGGTTGAGTTAAACCCCAGCCACAGTGAGTCGGCAAATCAAGCCCTCCGCCCCGCGGAGGGCAATTTTTATTAACAACGGAGGTTCTCATGTCCCTAACATCCTGTCCTGAATGCGAAGCCGCCCTTGAATTGGAAAACGTGCTGGTCGGCGAGATTGTGGTCTGCCCGGATTGCGGCGTGGACCTGGAAGTAATCAGCCTCGAACCGCTGCAGGTGGAACTGGCGCCGATGGAAGAAGAAGATTGGGGCGAGTAAGCCCTGCCAGAGGAGAAACAGCGATGAAGATTGGTGTCCTGCTTTCACGGGTGCGGGTCGAGGAAAAGTGGATCCTCGAAGCGCTGGAAAAACGAGGCATTCCCCACGAGCGGATTGACGACCGCGAAGCGGTGTTCGATTTTGCCCATCCCGAAGCCTGGCTGTCCTACTCGGCGGTGCTGGAGCGCAGCATTTCGTTTGCGCGCGGGTTGTACGCAACCCAGATGCTCAACGCCTGGGGCATTCCAACGGTCAACATGGCGCATGTTGCCGCCACCTGCGGCGATAAACTGGCCACTTCGGCTGCGCTGGCGCGTGCCGGCATCCCCCAGCCGCGTATCAAGGTAGCCTTCACCCCCGAATCGGCCCTGCAAGCCATTGAAGAACTGGGCTACCCGGTGGTGCTGAAACCGGTGGTCGGTTCGTGGGGTCGGCTGCTCGCCAAAATCAACGACCGCGACGCCGCCGAAGCCATTCTGGAGCATAAAGAAACGCTCGGCTCCTACCAGCACTCGATTTACTACCTGCAGGAATACATCCAGAAACCGGGGCGCGACATCCGCGCCTTTGTGGTCGGGGATCAGACGGTCTGCGCCATATACCGCACTTCCTCGCACTGGATCACCAACACCGCCCGCGACGGCAAAGGCGAGGTTTGCGCGGTGACGCCCGAATTGAACGCCTTGTGCGTTGCGGCGGCGCAGGCAGTCGGCGGCGGTGTGCTGGCGGTGGATGTGCTGGAAGACCCACAGCGCGGTTATCTGGTCAACGAAATCAACCACACCAGTGAATTCCACACCCTTGCCCCGACCACCGGGGTGGATGTTGCCGGGCTGATTGTCGAATATGCCGTTGCGGTTGCCGAAGGTCAGATTCACCCCCCATTTCCGGCGGTGAGCGCGCCGCAAGCGCCGCTGGGCGTGCTGCATTCGACGCCCCTCGGCATTCCCCTGTGGAGGGCGGCAGCCCAATGAGCCGATTGCGCGTTTCGATCATTGGTGCAGCCGGTTATGTCGGCGGTGAACTGCTGCGCCTGCTGCTCGATCACCCCTTCGTGCAGGTGCAGCAGGTGACTTCCGCCAGCCACCTCGGCGAATATGTCTATCAGCAGCACCCCAACCTGCGCAAACGCACTACCCTCAAATTCAGCGACCCCCAGCAGGTTGAGCCGTGCGATGTGCTCTTTCTGGCCATGCCGCACGGCGAAAGTCAGCAGCGCATTGAGCAGCTGGCAGCACTGGCGCCGCGCATTGTGGACTGCTCAGCGGATTTCCGCCTGCGGGATGCGAGCCTGTACCGCCGCTACTACGGGGAGGAACACCGCGCTCCGCACTGGTTGAGCCGGTTCGTTTACGGCCTGCCCGAACTGCACCGCGAGGAAATGCGCGGCGCAAGCTACATCAGCGGGGTGGGCTGCAACGCCACCGCTTCCATTCTGGCGCTCTACCCGCTGGTCAAAGCCGGGGCGCTCGACCTGACGCGCCCGGTGATTGTCGAAATCAAAACCGGTTCTTCGGAGGGCGGCGCTTCACCCAACCCGGGCAGCCATCACCCTGAACGCAGCGGGGTGATTCGCACCTTTTCGGCTTACGGTCACCGCCACACCGCCGAGGTGATTCAGGAACTTGGGCTGAGCGAGGTTCACCTGACCATGACGGCGGTGGATGTGGTGCGCGGCGCGCTGGCAACCGCCCATGCCTTCCTGCGCCCCGGCATTGGCGAAAAGGACTTGTGGAAAATCTACCGCCAGTGGGCGGAAAGCGAGCCGTTCATCCGCCTGGTGCGCGACCGGCGCGGCATTTACCGCGTGCCGGAGGCGAAAATTCTGGCTGGCAGCAACTACGCCGATGTCGGCTTTGATGTGGACGAAGAAAGCGGGCGGGTGATCGGCATGGCGGCGATTGATAACCTGATGAAGGGCGCTGCCGGTTCGGCGGTGCAGGCAATGAATCTGATGTGCGGTTTTGAGGAAACCGCCGGCCTGACCTTTGGCGGTTTGCATCCCATTTAGTGGAGGAATCAGCCATGCTTGTTATCAAAATTGGCGGCGCCGCCGGCGTCAACTTTGCTTCCATCTGTGCGGATGTGGCCGAACTCGTTCAACAGGGGCAAAAAGTGGTGCTGGTGCACGGCGGCTCGGCAGAGGTGAACGAAATTTCAACCCAACTCGGCCATCCGCCGCGCTTTGTCACCAGCGAAAGCGGTTTTACCAGCCGTTACACCAACCGCGAAACGCTGGAAATTTTTGCCATGGTCACGGCCGGTAAAATCAACACCCTGCTGGTGGAACAGCTGCAGCAAAAAGGTGTGAACGCCTTTGGGCTGACCGGTCTGGACGGGCGCTGGATGGTGGCGCACCGCAAAGAAGCCATCCGTGTGGTGGAAAACGGGCGCAAACGGGTGCTGCGCGATGATTACACCGGCAAGATTGAGCAGGTCAACCCGGCGATTCTCTCCCTGCTGCTCGGCATGGGGCTGACGCCGGTGGTCGCGCCGCTGGCGATCTCGCCTGCTGGCGAAGCGCTGAATGTGGACG
>NZ_JBRCOK010000051.1:0-8437 GCF_053501535.1 Bellilinea sp.
CCCCGCGCAGGTTGGGGATGGGATGCAGCTCGGCACGCGAGTCGTAGGTGATGATTGCCACCTGATCGAAGCCCTGATACATGCGCGAAATAAGTGCATCGGCGGCGTTCTTGGCGTGCCACATCGGCAGGCAGGCGCCGGCCGGCGGCGGGGCGGCACGGTTGGCCGGCGGCGTGCGGGTGAACGGGTTGCAGGTGGAATCCGGGTCATAATCGTCGGGGATGAAGCCGGCTGTATCGCTGGCCATGGATTCGGAAATATCCAGCACGATCACCAGATCCACCGCCGCCGCTTCGGCAATGGCGTTGGTGGTCAGGTTGACCGGCCCAAACCCCATCAGGCCGAGGAAATACAGCGGGGCACGCTGGGTAGCTTCCACCCACACCAGCTTGCGGGGTGATTGCCCGGCAGAAGTATCCGGGCAGCGGGCATAAAACTCAGCCGGCAGGTTGCCATCGCGGTTCGAATCGCCGTCCGCATCGCAGATGAAGACCTGCAGATCGAGTGTGGAGGTATCCACATTGTGCAAAATCAACACCTCTTCGGTGGCAGCCGTCATGCTCGCCAGATTTTCACCGCGTTTGAAGGTGTTGGCAGCCGCCACCGCCCCGGCATCCACAGCGCGCTTGAGATGACCGTAGGTAACATACAGCGAACCGGCATCAATCGCCAGCCCGATAAAGAAGAGCAGCACCAGAAAGGCCACCGCAAAGATGACCAGAATCTGTCCTTGCGAAGCCGATGGTCGGCCAGACTCAGGGCTTGGGAGTGGGCGTGGGCTGCGCCGCGGGGAGGGACATGAGGGTGTAGGCATGGATTCTGAGCGGATTTGGAATAAATTGGGTGAAAAGCGGGAGGTTGAGTACTTGTTCATAGCAGTAGTAGAACTCGACGGCTACAAAACCTTTGCTGGCCGGCCCAAGCGTATCATTGAGGGCATTGATGACCCGGTCACGGGTGTAATAAGGCTGGCTGCGGACAACGTTTCCGCGGCAATCGGTGCGCCAGTTGCCGTTGTGATTGGTGTCCTCATCGTGATCGGAAAGCGCCCAGTAGCCGGTATTCGGCCAGACATCATCGCGCGGCCAGACATGCGTGACCGTGCGGTTGGAAACGGTGTACACCGAGATGACCACATCATCGGTGGCCGGGTTGAAGGTGACATACGGATTCAAGCCATTGCAGAAGGGGTCATTTGTCCGGCAGGTGTCACTGCCGGCCGGCGGCGAGAAGATGCAGGCGGTGGTGTAGTAAAAGTGGAAGTAATTGGGATCGCTGCAGGTCATGCAGCGTTCGTTGATGTTGTAATAATCCACCCCCACCGGACGGGCCGGGTTTTGCGGGCCATTGCAGTTTTGACCGGACGGCCAGACGGAAGGCGGGGAATACTGGAAGGGATCGCGTACCGAGGCAAAACGGGCTGCCTCGCGGGTCAGGTCAAGAATGTCCAGATAACGGCCAATGAAAATGGCCACTTCCACCAGACCCAGCAGCATGATCAGCAAGACCGGCAGCACCAGCGCCAATTCAACGAAGGATTGAGCGCGCCCATCCCGCCAGACAGGATGACGGCGGAAGCGCCGGAACGGCTTTTGGATGGTTTGCAAGATTTGGAACATACGCCACCTGTGCTCAGCAGCAGAAAGAAACGATTTCTGCTGTTTTTACAATAAGACAACGCGGTATAAAAGTCAATAGTTTTTGGTTTGTTTTTGGTGTTTTGTCATTCACCATACACCTTTTTGTAACCATTTTTAGACAATTCAGCCAACGCACACGACTTCTGACCGCCTTTTGAGTATAGCGCAGGCTGAGCCAAAAATCCGGCTCTGAAAGGCAACTGTAAAGCGGTTGTAACCTGTTTGTAAAGCCAGTGTCATCAAAATCGGACATTTCCCTCTGCACAAAGGTGCAGATTCAATGCCAGAATTTGCACTTTTTGACAGATTGACGGCCGTCCTTTCCTGCTCTAAACTGTTCACGGAATAGAACAATCATTCTATATTAACGGGAGGGAAGATGAGCCGAACCGTCAGTCCATCCAAACGGCCGCGCAACGGCGGCAAACTGAGCGAGGAAATTCGCATGATGCGCCTGCTGATTCGGCGCGCCCAATCCCTGGCCGATGACGGCATTTCACTGGGTGAACTGCTTTCGGTGCTGCACACGGTTTCGCGCGCCTGTGCCAGTCTGGCGACCCTGCTGAAAACCGAGCAGTCGCTCAGCGAGCAGGAATCCAGCGGCGATCTGGTGCGGGCCGCACTGGAGGAAATCCGCACCGAAATGGAAGCCAACGGCATCCATTCGCTGCTCAGCGAAGGGCAGGATTGATTCTCTCCCGGCCGGGCGGGCTGAGTTGCGGACGATATTGACCGCCGGACGGCATCCCCTCACGGAGCGGCGCCTGCCGCCGGCCCCCTTCTCGGCCCGCCCCATCCCTGTTTTCAAAGGAGGTGTATGAATTCCAACAAAAACGATGCTCTGGTCATCACCCTGCGCGAAGCCCTGCAAGACCCGCTGCTGTATGCGCGCGCCTTCGGCAAAATCCGTCTGCGCTCCTATCAGAGCGCGGTCATCCGCGCCATTGCCCGCTCGGTGCTGTACCGGCAGGGGTTGACCTTTGTGGTCATGTTCCCGCGCCAGTCCGGCAAAAACGAGGTACAGGCGCAGCTGGAGGCTTACCTGCTGACCTGTTTGCAGGACTGCGAAGCCGAAATGGTCAAAATCTCCCCCACCTGGAAGCCGCAGTCCCTGAACGCCATGCGCCGACTGCAGCGCGTACTGGAACGCAACAGCCTGCTGCGCGGGCGCTGGGTCAAGGAAAACGGCTACATCTACCGGGTTGGCAAGGCGCGCATGTTCTTTCTGAGCGGCGAACCGCACAGCAACATCGTTGGCGCAACCGCCAGCGCATTGCTGGAAGTGGACGAAGCCCAGGATGTTGAAATCGAAAAATACGACAAAGAAATTGCTCCCATGGCAGCCTCCACCAATGCCACCCGCGTATTCTGGGGCACGGCGTGGACCAGTCAGACCCTGCTGGCGCGCGAACTGCGCCTGGCACGCCTCGCTCAGCAGCAGGACGGCGTGCAGCGCTTATTCATTGCCGGCGCCGATCAGGTGGCTGCCGAAGTACCCGCCTACGCCCGATTCGTTGCCGAACAGGTGGCGCGGCTGGGCCGGCAGCACCCGTTCGTGCGCAGCCAGTATTACAGCGAGGAAATTGACGGGCAGGGCGGGCTGTTCTCACCCCAGCGCCGGGCGCGCATGGCGGGCAACCACCCCCTGCTGAATCAGCCGCAAGCCGGGCAGACTTACGCCTTTTTGCTGGATGTGGCCGGCATGGAGGAAAACCCCGCTTCGGCGGTTGCAATGAGCGAAGGACTGCCCAACTCCTCGCGGGATGCCACCGCCCTGACGATTGTTGCCGTGGACGGCAGCACCTGCGCCGACCCCATTCTGCGCGCACCGACCTACCGCTGTGTGCAGCGCCGCCTGTGGGTGGGCGTGCGTCACAGCGACCTTTATGCCGAGCTGCGCGCGCTGGCCGAAACCTGGCGTCCTTTCCGGCTGGTGGTGGACGCTACCGGCGTAGGCGCCGGGCTGGCGGACTTCCTCAGCCGCGCCCTGCCCGGACGGGTGATGCCCTTCACCTTTACGGCAGCCAGCAAGAGCAAACTGGGCTGGGATTTTCTGGCGCTGGTGGAAAGCGGACGCTGGAAGGAAGCCGCCGATGCCGCCGATGACGAACTGGGTCGGTTGTTTGCCCGCCAGCTGGAATTGTGCCAGTACGAAATTCTGCCCGGACCCGAAAAGCGAATGCGCTGGGGCGTGCCGGACGGCAGCCGCGACCCGCTCACCGGCCAGCCGGCGCATGACGACCTGCTCATCTCCGCCGCCTTGTGCGCCGTGCTGGATGATCAACCCCTGCCGTCCGGCGGAGAAACGCTGATCGTGCCGGGGCGCGACCCACTGGGCGATTTGGACCGCGGTTTTTGAAAAAAATCCACGCTTCGAACGAGGTGAATATGAAAGAAACCCTGTGGCAAGGACTGAAACGCCGCCTGCTGGCGGATGAGGTGCGCCGTCAGGTACGGGCAGCCCTGCAAACCGAAACCGACCAGACCTTCACGCTGGGGGCGCACACGGCAGCCGCCGCCGTCCACGAACGGCCGTTTTCCGAACGGCGCGAAGCGCTGCGGCAGGCACTGGAAGCCTGGCGGGTCAACCCGCTGGCGCGGCGCATTGTCGAACTGACCACCCAGTATGTGGTGGGCGGCGGAATCACCTTTACCTGCGAGCACCCGGCCACCAGCCGCTTTTTACACGAATTGTGGCAGCACCCGCTCAACCAGATGAGCCTGCGCCTGCCCGAATGGTGCGATGAACTGACCCGCAGCGGCAATCTCTTCATCCTGATTTCGACCGACCCGGGCGGGATGAGTTACTTCCGCGCCGTGCCGGCCGGGCAGATTGACGAAATCCGCACGCGCCCCAACGATGTGGATCAACCACTGGAGTACCTGCCCGCCCCCGCCCTGGACGGGCGCGAGTCACCCGCCTGGCAGGCCTACCATCCGCTGGAAGACTGCCCCCAAGCGGACGGCAGTTTTCGGCCCGTGATGCGCCATTACGCCATCAACCGCCCGGTCGGCTGCGTGTGGGGCGAATCCGACCTGCTGCCGGTGCTGCGCTGGCTGAGCCGCTACGCCAACTGGCTGGAAGACCGCGCCCGCCTCAACCGCTACCGCACGGCTTTCCTTTATATAGTCCGTTCACGCTTCACCAGCGAGGGTGAACGGCTGGCGCGCCAGCAGCGGCTGAATGCTCAACCACCCGCCCCCGGTTCGATTCTGGTTGCCGACGAAAACGAAAGCTGGGAGGTGATTCAACCCCATCTGGAAGCGGATGACGCCAACACCGACGGCCTGGCCATCAAGAAAATGATTGCCGCCGGCACGGGTCTGCCGCTGCACTTCCTTGCCGAGCCGGAATCCAGCACGCGCACCACCGCCGAAGCCGCCGGCGGCCCCACCTACCGCCGCTTTGAACAGCGTCAGGCGTTCTTCCTCCAGGTGGTGGGCGATCTGCTGGGGATTGCGGTGCTCCGCCGCGCGCTGGCGCAGGGCAGCCGCCCCGGCGGCGGGCGGGTCAACCCGCACGCCCGCATCCGTGTGCACGGCGGCGATCTTTCGGCGCGCGACAATGTGGCGCTGGGGCTGGCCGGCAACCACATCCTGGCGGTTGTGACTCAACTGCGCGACCGCGGACTGATTGACGACCCCGAATTGCTGCGCGTGGCGTACCGTTTCATCGGCGAAACGGCGCAGGTCGAAGAACTGCTGCAGCGCGGCAGAGCCGCCCCGCCCAGCGGGGTTGCACCGCGCGGAGCAGGCGGTTTTCCGCCGGGCAAGGTAGATTTGCTCAGCGGCGAAGCCAAAGGCGGGGGGCTGACATGAACGCGCCAACTGTTCCAAGCATTGCCGAATCGGGGCCGGTAGATTGCGCCGCCCGCGTTCAACTGAACGCCGAAGCGCTGGGCGAATTTGAAATCCTGGCGATCAGCGCCGGAGAAGGTAACGGCTGGGTGTTCGGCGCCGAGGTACTGCGTCAGTCGCTGCCTTTGTGGGACGGGCGCGAGTGTTACCTCGACCATCATCCCGCCCAGCCCAGCCTGCGCGATCTGGCGGGCGTGGTGTATGACCCGCAGTGGGACGAACAGCGCCAGGGCATCCGCCTGCGGCTCAAACCGCTGGGGCCGGCCGCCGGGCTGCTGCGCGCCCTGGGCAGCGCCATGCTGCAAGCAACCGTCCGGCCGCAGGTGGGCTTTTCGGCAGATTTGCTGTTCACCGCCCGCGGCCGCGAGGTGGAGCGCATCCTGCGCGTCCTGTCGGTGGACTGTGTCATCCAACCGGCGCGCGGCGGGACATTTCTGCGCGCCCTCAATCAACAATTTCAACCCTTCCTTTTCAACCCTTTTTCACGCGATGGAGGAAACCTGATGAACGAACAATCCCTTACCCCATCTTCAGCCGCCGGCGAAAGCGCACCAGCCCCGGCCGCGAGCAAGACGGATGTGCTGGAAGGCGAATTGTGCCGCCTGCTGCTGGAACAATCGTTGGCGGCGGCGCACCTGCCCGCGCCGGCTGCCGAAAGCATCCGCCGCCAGTTCAGCGGGCGGGTGTTTGAAGCCGCCGACCTGCAGCGCGCCATCGAGGACACCCGCCGGATGGTGCATCAGCTGACCGCCGGACAGTGGGTGCAGGGTCCGCCGCGCATCGAAGCCGTGCACTCGCCGGAGGACGAGTTGAACGCCGCCGTGCATGACCTGCTGGGCATCCCCAAACCCAAAGAACTGGCCGGCCTGCAAGCCGCCCGGCTGAGCGGCATCCGCGAGCTGTACACCCTGCTGACCGGTGACTATGACTTCTACGGCGGTTACTACCCGGAACGCGTGCGCCTGGCGACCACGGCAACCCTGCCGGGTTTGCTGAAAGACGCCCTCAACAAACTGGTGCTGAGCGGTTGGGAAGAACTGGGGCGCAGCGGTTACCGCTGGTGGGAGCCGATTGTCAGCGTTGAGCATTTTTCCAGCCTGCACCCGATTACCGGCGTGCTGGTGGGCGAGGTGAGCGTACTGCCCGGCGTTGCCGAAGGAGCCGCCTACAACGAACTGGCGATCCGCGATTCGGCCGAAGTGGGCGAGTGGGGCAAATACGGCGGTTATGTGGCGCTCACCCTGGAGATGTTCGAGCGCGACGAAACCCACAAATTGCGCCAGTACCCGCGCAAACTGGCCTCAGCCGCCCTGCGGCGCATCTCGGCGCTGGTGGGCAGCGTCTTCACCGCCAATAACGGGGTCGGCCCGCAAATGGCGGATGGCAGCGCGGTGTTTCATGCCGCCAATCACCGCAATTTAGGCACCGCTGCCCTTTCCAGCGAAGCGTGGGAAGCCGCCAGCAAAGCCATTTACGAACAGCCCATGCTGGTGGCCGAAGGCGGCAGCGCTCCCAAACTGGCGCTGGATGCGCGTTACCTGATTGTGCCGCGCGCCCTGCGCCTGACCGCCATGCGCATCCTCTACCCATCCTTTGAGCGCGAAGCCAACATCTTTTCGGAAAATCTTCAGCGCGGCGAAATGGGGGATGTGATCACCTGTCCGGAATTCAACGACCCGAACGACTGGGCCGCCGCTGCCGACCCGCGCCTCGCCCCCGCCATCATCCTCGGCGAACGCTTCGGCCTGCTGCCGGAAATCTTCATCGCCGACCGCGAAACCAGCGGGGCGTTGTTCACCCATGACGAAATCCGCATGAAGGTGCGCCACTGGGTGAGCGTGTTCGTTGCCGATTACCGCCCGCTTTACAAAGCCAACGTGGCCTGACCATGAACGAGCCAATGGCTGAACCCCGACCCCTCACGCCGCCGGATGAACGCGCCCTCGGTGTGGATGTCTCCCACTGGAACGACTTTGTGGACTTTGGGACGCTGAGCGCTGCAGGTGTGGCTTTTGCGGTGGTCAAGATCAGCCAGGGCAGCCAGTTGCGCGACGGGCGGCGCAGCCAGCACCTCAACGCCGCCCGCCGCGCCGGCCTGCTGACCGGCGGTTACCACTGGTGCGACCCGACCAACGACCCCGCCCGGCAGGTGGAAAACTTCCTGCGCGCCGGCGATGACCTGCCGCTGGACTTCTGCGCGGTGGATGTCGAGCAGCACTGGCGCGATTGGGATGAGTGGGTCAGCCGCAAAATTACCCGCGTTTTGCCGCCCGCCGAGATCAGCCGCTGCGCCCGGCTGGTTGCCGAAGGCATTGCCCGCCGCACCGCCAAACCCACCCTGATCTACACCCGCACCACCTTTGTGCAGGCTTATGCCGCCCCGATGCTGGACTGGCTGGCGGAGTGGGAGGTCTGGCTGGCGCAGTACCCCTACCCGCGCGGCAAGTTAACCGTGGACTGGCAAACCCTGCGCGGTGAGCACCTGCCGCGCACCTTCAGCGTTGCGCTGCCGCGCGGTGTAAAAAACTGGCGCATGTGGCAGTTCAGCGGCGACCGCTTCATCCTGCCGGGCGGCGGCGGGCAGCCGCTCGACCTGAACTGGTTCAACGGCAGCCTGAGCGACCTGCGTGCCTGGTGCGGTCAAACAGCCGTGTCCGGCGCGCCGCCCAAACTCTCACTGGAGGAGATGGTGCGCCGTTTGTGGGCCGCCCACCCCGATTTGCACCTTGAAAAGTGATTTTTACGGCGCGCTGTCGCTCGCTCAAATGGACATGCCCGGGTTAACGTCACTCCGAGCGCAGCGAGGAGTCTCCCTCAAGGAAGGGAGATTGCCGCGCTCGCTGTCGCTCGCTCAAAAGGACATGGGGCTGTTCATGGCACTCCAAGCGCAGCCAAACTCACCACTGCTAACCGGAATCACCCCTTCCATCCTCCCCCAA
>NZ_JBRCOK010000052.1:0-13729 GCF_053501535.1 Bellilinea sp.
TGGTGGAAAAAAATCGTCGCCGATACGGTAGAGCGCATGCAGGGTCAGGAACGTGAGGTGGTGCTGGTTTCCCTCACCACTTCCAGCATGAATTTTGCCGTTCAGGTGGCGGACTTTTTACTGCAGCCCCAGAGATTGAATGTGGCCGTCACCCGCCCACGCACCAAACTGATCCTGCTCGGCAGCCAACATCTCCTTAAGAATCCCCCTCCTGACGAAAAACTGGCAGAATCCTTCCAATTACTGCGCAGTTTGGTGGAGCAATGTGACAGGTTCTCCCTTTCCAACGGGTCATTGAGTTAAGATGGCACACATCCTGCCGCAAACTCCGCCTCAATCTCTACCCCCCGAAACACTGAGTGTCTTCCGCGCTCTCAAATCCCTGCCGGATTCCTATTACATCTGGCATCATCTGGCCCCCTGGCAGGAAAACACCCCCGATTTCTTAATGGTCACAAGAGATGCGCGGGCATTACTGGTCAAGGTCAGCACCGCCAGGCGTGATCAAATGAGTGTGGCAGCACAATTGCGCCTGATTGATGACCAACGTCCACCCGCCGGCCTTGCAGAAGAAGCGGTTTTGATTAACTATCTTCGTTCTGCGCCTCTTCCACAGGAAGCTGCCGTGGGGTTGCTGGTCGTCTTTCCCAACCTCAATCAAGCGCAGCTGAGCGTCAGCCGGCCGGCAACTTCCGAGGCGCAGATTCATTGGGCAGGTCGCGAAATCCTTCAACCCGAAAATGAGCAAATCTGGCAGCAATTTTTACCTGCCCAAAGCCTTTCCGCTTCACAGATTAAAACCCTCCGCCAGTATTTCAGCCCCGAAATTGTCATACCGGCCAATTTAACCGTGCGCCAACCGGATAGCCGCCGCCTGGAAGCCGGCCTGACCGATTTTCTGCTGGATTACAGGCAGGAAAGCGCATTGAAAAGTGACCTTGAACTCCCCGAAACAGACGAGATGTTAACCCGCGATTTTCGCGTCAATATCATCAATGGGGTTGCCGGCAGCGGCAAAACCCTGATTTTGCTCTACCGCCTGCGTTTGCTCTATCACCTTTACCCACAAAGACAGTTTTTGGTTTTGACCCATAACCGTCCGCTCAGCCACGACTTACAGCACCGCTTCTTTCTGCTCGAAGGAAAACAACCCGCCAATATTGAATGGGCGACCTTCAACAGCTGGTGCTACCGCATATGGTTGAACAGTCAAAACAAATGGATAGAACCACTCCCCCATTACAAACGCCTCTCTCTATTAGAAAAAACCTGGCAGGACAGACTGGCTAACTCCAGCATCCCACTTAATTTATTCATCAGTGAAGTGGATTGGATCAAAGATCAGTTGCCCATGTCGCTGGAAGACTACCTCAACGCCGATCGGCGGGGTCGCGGTTTTGCACTAAACGCAGAACAACGCCGCCAGGTTTGGGAGGCGTTTCTGTTTTATCAATCGCTGTTACAGGAACAAGCCGCCATAGACTGGAGCGATGTCCCGCGCCGGGTCTGGGAGTGGGAACAGGAAGGCCACCTGCAAATTCCACAGTACGATTTTATTCTGGTAGATGAAGCCCAATTCTTTGCCCCACTGTGGTTCGACCTGATTCGCAAAGCCTTACGCAACCGCACTGCCCATCTCTGCCTGGCTGCTGACCCGACCCAGGGATTCCTTGGCCGCCGCACCAGCTGGAAGTCGCTGGGCATCGAAGCCCGAGGCAGAACCCATCATCTGGTCAAGAGTTACCGCACCACGCTCGAAATTCTTAACTTCGCCACGCTTTTTTATCGTTTGCGCTGCACCGACACCCCTGAAGAAGAAATCCTCCATCCCGACCTGACTCAGATGCCCAGTGGTGCAATTCCCCAATTGCTGGTATTGGAAAATCCGCAGGACGAGATCACCCGGGTGGCAAATGAAGTTGCTGCATTACTAAAGCAAGGTGTACCTCGTCAGCACTTGCTCATATTGCATGCCAGTGGTGAAGGGGTCAAACGGTTAATCGAACAAATCAACCGAAGAGCGGGTAAAGGCACGGCCATGGATCCGAAAGACACTTTTCCCGGCAATTATGTTCGCATTACCACCCTCAACGCTGGGGCCGGCCTAGAAAGCCCAATTGTGTTTCTGTGCGGACTGCGCGAATTGTTTGAGCAGGAACAATCGCTGCGTCTTTCCGACCAAGAACGAGAAGAGATGATTCGCACCAACACAAGAAAATTGTACATGGCTACAACCCGCGCCGGTCAACGGCTGGTGCTGACCTATGTGGGGGAATTGCCGGAGGTCCTCAAGCAGGTTCTCGCCACACAAAGATCACCCGGTTCGGCATAAAAACCACGCACCCCTTTCGGAAATCCAAAGGGGTGCGCCGCATCTTCGCCCAAACCTTCAGGGGGTTATTCAATCCGCCCGGTTTGAATGGCGCGCTTGACCTCGGCAATCGCCTGGGTGATTTTAATTTCACGCGGGCAGGCTTCGGTGCAGTTGAACGCCGTGCGGCAGCGCCACACCCCAAACTGTTCGTTCAGCACTTCCAGCCGTTCGGCAGCCGCCTGATCGCGGCTGTCGAAAATAAAGCGGTGGGCGTTGACAATTGCCGCCGGGCCGACATACTGCCCGTTTGACCAGAACGACGGACAGGATGTGGTGCACGCCGCGCACAAAATGCACTTGGTCGTGTCGTCGAAGCGCTCTCGCTCTTCCGGCGATTGCAGGCGTTCTTTGCCGTCCGCCGGCAGCTCGTCGTTGACCAGATAGGGCATCACCGATTTGTAATGCTCGAAGAACGGCTGCATATCCACAATCAGGTCTTTCATCACCGGCAGGCCGAGCAGCGGCTCAACCGTGATTTCGGTGGTGCCCAAATCGCGCAGCAGCACCTTGCAGGCCAGGTAATTGCGCCCGTTGATGCGCATGGCATCCGAACCGCACACGCCGTGCGCGCACGAACGGCGGAAAGCCAGTGTCCCGTCCACATCCCCGCGAATCCACTCCAGCACGTCCAGCACCCGGTCGGTCGGCTGTGCCTCGACTGTGAAGACATCATAACGCGGCTTACGGTCTTTTTCCGGGTTGAAACGGAATATTCTCATGCGAACTTCCATGGTTGTGTGCTCATCAGTAAACGCGCTCTTTCGGCGCATATTGGGTGATCACCACCGGCTTGTAATCCAAACGCACGCTGCCGTCCTCGTTCAGCCAGGCCAGGGTGTGTTTGAGCCAGTTTTCGTCATCGCGGCGCGGGTAGTCCTCGCGAGCATGGGCGCCGCGGCTTTCCTTGCGCTCCAGCGCCGAAACAGCCGTCACCAGCGCGGCATCCAGCAGACAGCCCAATTCCCACGTGTTGAGCAGCTCGGTGTTGAAGATTTTACCGCCGTCGCTGACGCGCACTTGCTTGTAGCGCTCGCGCAGTTCGCGCACTTTTTCAACCGCCTGCTGCAAGCCCTCTTCGGTGCGGAACACACCCACATCGTCCGACATGACTTTACGCAGCTCGCGCCCGATTTGGGCCGCCTTTTCCCGTCCGCTGCCGTTGAGCAGGTTGTCCAGCTGGCGGCGCACACCCCCGGCGGGATCGGCCGGCAGGCGCGGCAGGTCGGCACCGTTGGCATATTCGGCGGCTTTGATGCCGGCGTACTTGCCGAACACCACCAGATCCACCAGAGAATTGGTACCCAGCCGGTTGGCGCCGTGTACCGAAACGCAGGCACACTCGCCGGCAGCGTACAAACCGGGCAGCACCGTCCCCTGACCGTCAATCACCACCTCACCAAACTTGTTGGTGGGAATGCCTCCCATTGCGTAATGAGCGGTGGGCTGAATGGGCATCGGGTCTTTGACCGGATCCACCCCCAGGTAGGTGCGGCAAAAATCGGTAATATCCGGAATTTTGGAGAGAATTTCCTCCGCCGTAACGCGGTAGGGCGTGCCGTCCGGGCGGGTACGCCCGTCCAGTTCGGCATATTTATTGACCGTTTCCGGGCGCACATCCAGATAGACGTAGTCCTTCCCGTCAACGCCGCGCCCTTCCTTAATTTCAAGATAAATTGCGCGGCTGATCACATCCCGCGAGGCCAGGTCTTTGATGGTGGGTGCGTAGCGTTCCATGAAGCGTTCGCCCTTGCCGTTGAAGAGGATACCGCCCTCGCCGCGCACCGCTTCGGTGATGAGAATGCCCAATTTGTAAATGCCGGTGGGGTGAAACTGGAAGAACTCCATATCCTCGGCCGGGATGCCGTTGCGCAGGGTGATGGCCACACCGTCACCGGTGTAGGCGTAGGCATTCGAGGTGATCTCCCACATGCGCCCGTGCCCGCCGGTGGCCAGCACAACCGCCTTGCTGTGAAAAACGTGCAGTTCGCCGGTAGCCAGTTCCACCGCCACCACCCCGGCGGCTTTGCCGTCCGAGAGGATCAAATCCAGCACCTGAAATTCATCATAAAAGGTGATGCCGTTTTTGATGCACTGCTGGTAGAGCGTTTGCAGAATCATGTGGCCGGTGCGGTCGGCCGCATAACACGAGCGGCGCACCGGTTTTTTGGTCAGGTTGTTGGTGTGACCGCCAAAAGGACGCTGTGCGATGCGCCCGTCCGGCATGCGCGAGAATGGCAGCCCAAAATGTTCCAGATCATAGACGGCCTGCACCGCCTCACGGCACATGAACTCGATGGCATCCTGATCGCCGAGGTAATCACTGCCTTTGACGGTATCGAAGGCGTGCCACTCCCAGTGATCCTCTTCCAGATTGCCCAGCGCCGCACCAATACCGCCCTGCGCCGCACCGGTGTGTGAGCGGGTGGGGTACAGTTTACTGAGTACCGCCGTCTTTGCCCCGCGCGAGGCGTTCAGCGCCGCCATCAAGCCCGCTCCGCCGCCGCCGACAATGATCACATCAAACACATGCGTTTGGGTCATATTTTTACTCCCTCATCCAACCGCTATTCCAGCGGAAATTGTTGATTGACGCCGCCAATCAGCGCAATGGCGCCGATCAGGAAAACGACCAGCCAGAAGATGAACAGCCCCCAGTTGAGAATTTTGCGCCCCCGCTCGCCGTGAATAAAATCGTTCAGCACCTGACGCAGCCCGTTGACTCCGTGCGCGAAGGCGAATCCCAGCAGCAGGGCATCGAACACCCGCCAGAAAATGCTTGCCCAGCGTTCGGCCACGTAGCCCAAATCCATGGCATGCACACCTACCACCACATCCTGCAAAATGGCGTGAATCCACACCAGCGGGATGAGCGCAAAAGCCGAATAACGCATCCATTTCCACGCAAT
This sequence comes from Bellilinea sp., assembly GCF_053501535.1. Lineage (NCBI taxonomy): Bacteria > Bacillati > Chloroflexota > Anaerolineae > Anaerolineales > Anaerolineaceae > Bellilinea > Bellilinea sp. The sequence goes on from NZ_JBRCOK010000052.1 coordinate 5,281, forward strand.
CATTTCGTAATTGGGTTTGACTTTAACCCGCCGCACGGTTTCTGTTGTCGCAGCCATGTTTACCTCCTACCCGCCAAACAGGGCAATTCCGTAGTTGTGAAAGAGAATGTTGCGCACCATCCAGAACGCCGCCGGCAACCACAGGATAATGGAGATGATCAGGGTGGTGCGGGTGGATTTGCGCTGCATCTCAATGCTCCACATCCCCGGTTTGAACATATCGAAGTAGGCAATCCGCAGCCCGTTGACGCCGTGGAAAAACACACAAAAGATCAGCGCAATTTCGCCAATCCCAAACAGGGTGGTCTGGTAAAGCGCCAGCGCTTCCAGGAACAAGGCCGGCCGAAAATACACAAAGGCAATATCAATGATGTGAATGGTGAGAAACAGCACCACCCCCAGGCCGGTGATGCGGTGTAAGAGGAAGCTCCAGTGACCCTCCCGTCCGCGGTAGCCGGCGTAACCGGTCAGGGTCGTCTTCAAAGTGGACATATTCACCTCCGTCTAAGGTATGGGACGGTTAAATTGTAGCATATTCAAAAATCGAAGTGTAGTAATCGGGTAGAAAAATTCCACTCCGATAGGGTGATTTTTAATTAACCTCTGCCCGCTTAACGCCGAATCATCGGCAAAAATACCTCAAAAATTGGGGTACAGGTCTGATGCAGGTGGAAATCGGGATCTTTCTGGCTGAGGAATTGGTGTAAAGGGTTGCCGGGCACGGGGTAGCCATCCGGTACACAAAAACGGTTTTCGTTCAAGTCCAACCCATCTAGATTCCCGGGCTGGAGCGAGCCGGGGTTGAACAGTGCCGTCAGGTTGGTCAGACCGGCAGGCGGAAAACCCAGCAGGTGATTATCATTCAGCCACAATACATTCAAAGCAGTCAGATTGCCAATCGCCGCCGGTATTACGCCGCTGAACTGATTATGGTCAAGGTAGAGGTACTGCAACGAAGTCAGGGTAAATAATTCTGGTGGTAATCCACCGCTAAAATCGTTACCGCTCAAATCAAGGATGGTCAGCTGGTTCAGACCGCCAATGGCGGACGGCAGGCTGCCGCTCAACTGGTTATGGCTGAGGACGATTTCGGTTAAACCGCTGAGGGTGCCAATTTCGGGCGGGAGGCTGCCCTGCAGGTTATTGTTGGCAAGAGTGAGACGGGCAACCCGGTTATCCACAACCTGCACACCGTACCAGCTGGCTGCCTCAGTGTCGGTCAGCCAGCCGATGTTGACGTTCCAGTCGTCGCCGCCGGTGGAGATGTAAAAGGCTGCCAGTGCCTCACACTCTGCCCGGGGAATGTCGGTGACGGTCTGGCAGAAGTCGGTTTGCAGGGCGGGGCGGGCAATGACCGTACCGTTCAGGGCAAACAAAAGAATAAAAAGGAAGGCGGAAATCCGATAAAAACGTTTCATAGCATCTGTTTTCGACGCGATTCAAAATATTTACTTTGTTTACTAATATTATAACGATAGTGTGCCAACCGGCAAGCAGGCAGAGGATAAGGCGCGCGGCTCTCTCCAAACACCTGAACAGGTCTTTATTTTTCCTTCCCGCCTACCTGCCTTCGTCTGTCCTCCTGTCTGAGGCAGCCCCTTGCTTTTAGACAGCCGCTTTTACGCCTAATTTAGACCGCTTTTACAGCCCATTTATGGACGCTGCTGATGGACCGTGTTAATTTGATACCGGCTTAATCGGCTTTTTAGAGAATTCTCTCTTTACCATTCAAACCCTTTACAGTGGAGTGACCATGTTCAACTTTTTCAATCGTTCCATCCGCAACCAGTTATTGACCCTGCTGGCTGGAGTGGTGCTGGTGCTGCTGATTGCCGGGGTCGTCAGCGTACTGGTCAGCGCCAACGCCGTGCGCGCCGAGGTCGAGCGCGGGCTGATGGACTACACCCTCGCCAAAGCCAACCAGATGGACGGCTTTCTGGCCGCCATTGCCCGCGTACCGGTTCAACTGGCCGCCAGCATCGAAGCCGACCCGCAGCCCGATCTGGACCTTCTCAACCAGCGCATGGCCGCCATCCTCAAAAGCAACCCGGACATTTACGGTACCTGGGCGGGTTTTGAACCCTACACCTACCAGCCCGATCAGCAGCTGCTGGCAGCCTACCACTGGTACGACAACGGCAAGCCCGATTTCGTCGTGACCACCGATCAGGACTATCTGGACGCTGTCTGGTATGCGCCCGGCAAGACCAGCCCCAAACCCTTCTGGACGCCGCCTTATTTCGACGAGGGTTTGGGAAATGTCCTGATGACCACCATCTCGGTCCCCTTTCACCGGGATGGCAAGTTCTGGGGGATTGCCACCGCCGACATCTCCACCGAGGCTCTCAATCAAGTGCTGCAAGGGATTGCCGCCAGCGAAGAATACAACCGGCAGGCCCACGCCATTCTTTTTGATGAGGAAGGCAACATTCTCGGCATAGACGATTACCGGCTGGCAGCTGATTCGGTCGAAGGCTTGCTGGAAGTCAACGCCGCCTCCCTGTTCGGCGGGGCACTGCAGCCCATTCTGGAACAATCTGCAGCCACATCCTACGGCTATCGGTTGATCAAAGACCCGTTTGGCAACGCCGGGCAGGTATATGCCGCCTTTGCTCAACTTCCCGCCAGCGGCTGGACGCTGATCACCTTTGTGCCGCAGGCGCTGGTGCAGCAGCGCGTTTCAGCGCTGATGATCACGCTGGCGGTGGTCATCCTGCTGGCGGCGGTGCTGCTGGCCGGGGTACTGCTGCAGTATTCCCGCAGCCTGACCCAACCGCTGCAGGCTGTTACCCAATCCTTGCAGCACATGGCGCGCGGCGAACTGGAAGATGACCTGCGCCTTGACCAGCGCATCCTCAACCGCGCCGATGAAATTGGCCTCGTGGCCCGCGAAACCCATCAGGCAGCCGAGTTTCTGCGCGAAATGATTGGGGTCGCCGGGCAAATTGCCGGCGGCAACCTGCAGGTGCAGGTACAACCCCGCAGCGAAAAAGACCGGCTGGGACACGCCTTTGTGCAAATGACCGCTAATCTGCGCGGGCTGGTGGCAGAGATTGTCGAAAACGCGCAAAGTCTGCTCTCGGCTTCCAGCCAGCTGACCCTGGCCGCCGAGCAGGCCGGGCAGGCTGCCAGCCAGATTGCCACCACCATGCAGCAGGTGACCAGTGGAATCTCTCAACAAGCCGAGTCGGTCGGGTTGACAACGGCTACCTTCCAGCAAATGGCAAACGCCATTCAGGATGTTTCGCAGGGTTCCAAAGAACAAGCCACCGCAGCCGAACAGGCCGCCGTCATCACCGCCGAAATCAGCGCCGCCCTGCGCCGGGTGGCGGATAACTCGCTGTCCGGCAGTGAAGAAGCCGCAAAGGCGGCCGAATACGCCCAAAGCGGCGCCAAAAAGGTCAACGCTACGTTGAAAGGAATGGAGGTCATCCGCAATCAGGTAGCGCTTTCCGCCGATAAAGTGGAGCAGATGGGCGAGCAGTCCGAAAAGATTACCCTCATCGTTGAAACCATCGAAGAAATTGCCGCCCAAACCAATCTGCTGGCGCTCAACGCCGCCATCGAAGCCGCGCGCGCCGGCGAACACGGCAAAGGGTTTGCAGTAGTCGCCGACGAAGTCCGCAAACTGGCCGAGCGGGCAGCCGCCTCCACCCGCGAAATCAGTACGCTGATTAACAACATTCAAAACACCGTTCACGAAGCCGTCACCGCCATGCAGGTCAGCGCTCAACAGGTGGAAGAAGGTGTGCGTCAGGCAGACGAAGCCGGCAGCGCGCTGGAAAGCATCCTGAAATCGGCGCAGGTGGTGCTGGATCAGTCGCAACAGACTTCCAAAGCAGTGCAGCAGATCAACCAATCCGCCAGTGCCCTGGTCAGCGCAATGGATGCCGTCTCACGGATTGTGACCCAGAACACGGCTGCCGCCCAACAAATGGCAATCGGCTCCAACGAGGTTAACATCGCCATTGAAACGATTGCCTCGGTCAGCGAGGAAAACAGCGCCGCAGTTGAGGAAGTTTCCGCCTCGGTGGAAGAGATGAGCGCGCAGGTGGAAGAAGTGGCTGCGGCTGCCAACTCGCTGCAAGAGATGGCAAACACCTTCAACATGCTGGTGGCACGCTTCCGGCTGCGCTGACCAATTCACAGCGCCAACCTGATCCACCTGGATATTTCCTCACCAACACAGCCTCTCCCCTTGGGGGAGAGGCTGCTCTTGCCTGGATGACAATCGGTCAAGAAAAAAGATGGGGTTGTAGGGCGAATCAGGCGCCCAGCAGGCGAGTATGGCTTCCTTCCGGCACTGCTGCGCTCGTTTCCCCTCTGGCGGTTTGGGGTTGCCATGGCAGCCCGCCGTTGACTTCCCATACAGTGACTTCGGCATCCACCACCGCCTGACCCAAGGCGCGCGCAACTGAAATGCGGTGATGCCCGTCTTCGACGAAATAATGGTCACCGACCTGAATCAGTTTGACGGCATCCAGCGGCTGCCCCTGAAAACGCAGCATGGCAATCGCCACCCAGCGGTCGCGGCTGCGTTCATCCAACGGGTGAAATTGATCGTCGAAATCCTCACTACGGCCGAGCGTGCCGTGAATTTGATCAATCAGCACCGCCCGAATACCGCCATAGTGTCGGTTGCTGACCCGGCTGGCCGGCAGACGATTGAGATCAACCAGGCGGCCCAGGCGGCGGCACAGGGCATTCTTCAGGCCGTAAAAAGCCGCCGAAAAACGAGCATGTTCAAAAAGCTTCAGCGCTTGCTTGAAACTATCCACATGATGGGGATTGCCCCGTCCGTGATACCCTGAAAAGGAGTCCTGAAATGGATTTTGAAAATCAAGCATGATTTCACTTCGTCTTTCTGCTGAAAGCAATACGCCCGATCCATAACAACCTTGTTGAATATACTGCGGCCTTGGGTTGACCTCATCCTGCTGAAGGAGGTGCAAACCTTAGCCATTTGACCAGTTAATGTTTCGGAGCGGAGTATAATTCCTTCGCAGTGGAACTTCAGGTTCTGCTGAAATCTCTACCCTGTCGCCTGAGAGGATTAACTGGATGAAACATAAATTTGCGCTACTGGTTCTCCTTTTTAGCCTGCTGGTTTCGGCTTGCAGCCCGGCCCAGCCCACCGAAGTGGTCACCCTCAAAGTGGCGGTGCTGCCTATTCTGGATGTTTTACCGATGGTGGTTGCCCAACAAGAGGGCTTGTTCACCAACAACGGCGTCAACGTTGAACTGATTCCGGTTGGCTCGGCTCCCGAACGCGATCAATTGATTTCAGCCGGTCAGGCCGACGGCATGGTCAACGAACTGGCTTCGGTCATGTTCCTTAATCAGGATCAGATTCAGGTTCAGGCAGTCCGCTTTGCCCGCACAGCCACAGCCGATCAAGCCCTGTTCCGTATTCTAGCCGCCAAAGACAGCGGCATTCAAAGCGCTGCCGATTTGAAAGGCGTTGCCGTGGGCGTCTCGCAGGCTACCGTCATCGAATATCTGACCGAGCGCCTGCTGCAGGCCGAAGGACTGAGCGGGGATGAAATCCAGACCGTTGCCGTTCCAAAAATCCCCGACCGGCTGGCGTTGCTCGCCAGCGGCGAGTTGAAAGCCGCCATGCTGCCGGAGCCGTTTTCCACCCTTGCCGCGCAGCAAGGCGCAACGGTTGTGCTGGATGATACCCTGCGCCCGGAATACTCCTTCAGCCTGATCACCTTCCGCAAGGCAGTCATTGACCAGCAGCCGCAGGCAGTGCGCGCCTTTTTGGCTGCCATTGAAGAAGCCGTGACCCTCATCAACGCCGACCCGCAAAAGTACAGCGGTTTGATGGTGGAACAAAAGATGGTGCCTGCTCCACTGGCCGAAAGTTTCAAAGTACCTACCTACCCGCTCAAGGGGGTTCCCACTCAGGCCCAATTTGACGATACGCTGGCATGGGTCAAAGAAAAGGGTTACCTGAACAAAGACCTGGCCTATACTGATTGTGTCAATGGGAGCTTGTTGCCCTGAAAGGGTTACCCCAAAAGGGGTGGCTTGGAATGGTTTTCTCAAAGTTTCTGGAAAATCCTGAAAGGTTGTTTTTAAAAATATTTGGTATCCATCCAAAAACTGGATTGTGGCAAAACGAACCCCCTCCCACCTCCCCCAATATCGCTCACGCGATATTGGGGGAGGCGCAGGACGGGGCTGAGAATGTTCAAAGGGATTTGAAAATGGACTTCTCCAAACCGACATCTGTTGGCGCTGGCAGGTCGCAATATGACAGCCTTCGACTTTAAGAAAGCCATGGGTGGCTTGTCAACGCCTCTTTTTTTCACAAATTGTGATGATTGAAATCGACTCAATCACCTTTGGCTACCAGCCCGCGCTGCCGATCTTCGAAAATTTCTCATGGCAGGTACAGCGCGGCGAAGCCTGGGCGGTCATCGGGCCTTCCGGCTGCGGCAAAAGCACCCTGCTCTCGTTGATTGCCGGTCTGCTGCGCCCTCAGCAGGGCAGTATTCGGGTGGATGGACAGCCGCTCACCCGCCCGCGTCCGCAAACCGGCTTGATCATTCAGGATTACGGCTTGCTGCCCTGGGCAACCGTGCGCGAAAACGCCCGGCTGGGGTTGCGGGTGCGCAATTTTTACGGGCCGGATGGCGTCCATGCCCCGGCCGACTATCAGCGCACACTGGATGTAGAGCCATGGCTGGAACGGCTGGGATTGCTGCCCTTCGCCGGTCAGTATCCGGCGCAGCTTTCGGGTGGACAGCGCCAGCGTACCGCCATTGCCCGCACGCTGGCCCTCAACCCGGATGTTATGCTGATGGATGAACCGTTTTCTTCGCTGGATGCGCCCACCCGTGAGGGATTGCAGCGCCTGACACTGGAATTATGGCAGGAAGGCGGCCTGACGCTGATTCTGGTTACCCACGCCATTGAAGAAGCCGCCCTGCTGGGACAAAAAATCTTACTGCTCAATCAGCCGCCCAACCGCACGGCGCAGATCATCGAAAACCCCCTCAACCTGCAGCCCGGCTACCGTGAAACGGACGCCTACCGCGCCCTGTGCCGTCACCTGCGCGAGCGTTTGGAGGGAGTATGAAACGCCGCGATCTGCTGCTGGCCAGCGCTGGCTTGCTGCTGTTCTGGCAGGTGATTGCGAAGGTGGTCAACCAGCCGATCCTGCCGCCACCCGACCGCGTTTTGATCACCCTGTGGAACGAAACAATCACCGGTAACTTGAGCGGCCATTTCTTCGCCAGTCTGTCGCGGGTGGCTGCCAGCACGCTGCTGGCAATTTTCACTGCTGCGCCGGCCGGTCTGGCATTGGGGCAGTTCAAACGCCTGAACGCGTTTTTTTCGCCCATCATCTACATTCTCTACCCCATCCCTAAGGTGGTTTTCGTGCCGGTAGTGCTGCTCTTTTTGGGCATCGGCGACCTTTCCAAAATTGTGGTGATTTATTTGATTTTATTCTTCCAGATTCTGGTCCTGGTGCGCGATCAAGCCGCCAATCTGCACCCGGAACTGATTCGCAGTGTGCGCAGTCTGGGAGCGGGCAGGCTGGCGCTCTTCCGCTTTGTGTTTCTACCCGCCAGCATCCCCGGCATCCTGACCGCTCTGCGCCAGTCGGTCGGTACGGCGGTTGCCGTACTGTATATTGCTGAATTATTTGCCACCCAGCGGGGGCTGGGGTATTACATCTACCTGAACGGCAACACCCTGTTCAATTATCCGGCCATGTATGCCGGCGTAATCGCCATGAGTATTTTAGGACTGGGGCTTTATTTCACCGTGGACGGATTGGAACGCCTGCTCTGCCCCTGGCAGGTTAAAAACCGCTCCACCAGCGGCTGAACAGCAGACCAGCCGCATACAAGGACGCAAACAGCAATTCCAGCTGACCGGTTTTTGCCAGCAGGGGATTCAGCGCCCGCCCGCGCGTCCGGGCTACCTGCTTCATCAGGCGCACTGCCAGCGGCAGACTGAGCAGGCTGAGCAGCGCCGCAAGGGGCAGAACGCCCAGAATGACCCCCGTCAGCACCACCCCATAAGCCAGCCCAACCCACACGCCGTATTCCAGCACGGCGCCGCGCTCACCCAGTCGCACCGCCAGGGTATGCTTGCCGCTGGCACGGTCGGTGGCAATATCGCGCAAGTTGTTGACCGTCAAAATCGCCATCGCCAGCAAACCAACCGGCAGAGATGACCACACGGCTGCCATGCTGAGCGTGCCGGCCTGGACAAAATACGTACCGCATACCGCCGCCAGACCGAAGAAGAGCAGTACGAATACCTCTCCCCACCCGTGATAAGCGAGCGGATACGGCCCGCCGGTATAGGCCAGCGCCGAAAGGATTGCCACCACCCCCAGCACCAATGCCGGCAGTCCCGCCACCCAGATCAGATAGATGCCGATCAGCGCGGCTGCTCCAAATACCACCACCATTCCGCCAATCACCTG
>NZ_JBRCOK010000053.1:0-26214 GCF_053501535.1 Bellilinea sp.
ACATAATAGGCTTCCTGAACCTCGTCCTCTCCCTGCAACTCGGCGTTGTCTGAAAAGAAGGGAACCTGAACATTATCGGGGTGCTGAGTGCTCATGCAGCGCGGGATGTGGACCATTGACCTACCTCTTTGTGTAAATATTAGCAAATCATATCCAAACCAATCATTGAGGTCAAGGTTCGGTCACATTCATTTTTTCTTAATTCTGATTGAAACAGGCTTTCGCCTCCGGCAGGATTTGTTCAACCCAGGCCCGATACATGGCTGAAGAAGGATGCAATCCATCTCCCGCAATCAACGATGAATCGTCCGCCGCTGTTCGGGAAATACCGGTTACGTCCACGTATCTTACACCGGCAAGTTCAGCTTCTTCGCGATTAATTTCATTGAATTGGTCAATCTGCGAAGAAACCTGCCCTTGCTCAACACCCGTTGTGCGCGCAAAGGGCGTAACTCCCCAATCCGGTATCGAAAGAACCACAACACAACCCGCGTGATTGTCTGCGTGCTGGATGGAACGGTTGAGCAATTCCCTGAATTCACTCCGGTAAATCTCCATCGAGTAACCGCGAAATTGATTATTTACGCCAATCAGCAAGGTAACCAAATCATAAGTCCCCTGGGGCTGGTCTTTTTCAATGGCGCGAATCAACTCGTCTGTTGTCCAGCCCGTTTGAGCAATGACCTGCGGCTGATTGAACGAAAAACCTTCTTCTTCAAGAGCCTTTACCAGTTGATTGGGAAAGGAATCCTCGTTTTTGACCCCCTCCCCAATCGTATAAGAGTCACCCAGGGCAAGGTACCTCAACGCGGATGGTTCTGTGCTGCCCGGTGCCGGTATGGAAACATCCAGCTTTGGCCCACAGGCGGCAACAAGAAATACAAAGAAAACGCACAACCCCGTCCAATACCGGTTAAAATTCATGAATTGATTTTAATCACTCCGCAATTTTCAACCAAAGATTCGTACAATTTTCTAGCAACTCTATAACTCGCTCAGTCGGTGAAGCGGTTTTGAAGGTCAATGGACATCAGCACCAGATTGCTCCGCAGCCGCCAACCTGTTCGTTCCCAAAAAGCAATTCCTTCCTTATTGTCAGCGTACACAAAAATATGCACCCGTTCGATGCCCTGACGGTGCAATTCCCGCAATACGGCTTCTGTCAGGGCAGAACCAATCCCCATTTTCCGGGCCGAAGGATGCACGGCAAGATGATGTAAATAACCCCGCCGTCCATCATGGCCCCCCAGAACAGCGCCCACAATTTTTCCATCCTTTTGAGCCACAAAGCTGCAACCCGGATTACGCTCAAGATATCTTTGAATCTGTTCGGGCGAATCCGCTTCGCTGAGACCAATCCCTTCGCAGGATTGCCACAATTCATATATTTCTTTGTAATCCTTCATTTCAAAAGGGACAATCTCAAATTTCATTTTGCCCGACCCCCGTCCTACTGTCCATTCCGCCAGTTCAGCAAAAACGCCACCTGTTGATCAGTCTCCGGCGAGCGCCGCCAACCATCTGGCGTGCCGCGGCGAAGTTCCGCAATCCGCTGCAAAGCCTGGCGGGGCGGCATCCCCTTTCGAACCAGATAACACCCCACCACAATTCCCGTCCGTCCAATACCGCCATAACAATGCACAAACACCGTTTTGCCCGCATTGAGCCATTCATCAATCTGATTCAAAATTGCCATCATTTCAACGACCGAAGGCGTCGAAAAATCACGAATCGGCATCCGTTTAACTTCAACTTCCAAACCAAAATCGGCAGCCTCGTCCTTCAACCAGGCATCGTAATCCACCAGTTCATCCTCCTCAGTGAGGTTAAGGATGGCGTTGATGCCGCAATGCAGTAAGCTGACCAGTTTTTTCCGGGCTGCATGTTCTTCGGCTGCGCCGGGATATTCCCCCGCCAGCAACCGACCAGGAATTACCCAGTAACTATCTGGAAAGGGAAGCTGCGCTTGAAAATTCCTATCGTCATACTCCATCATTGCATCCTCCATTTCATTGAACAGGCGCTGGCACGGCACGACGTCTTCCAAAAATCAAGCCGACGAGTGGTAAAGCCAGCAAATTCAAGCCCGCCAGAATAAGGAATGTTGCCGCAAATCCCAGCGAGTCCACCAGACTGCCGCTCATCGCCAGACCGACGCCGGTCCCAACGTTTGCCACCGCCATGAGGATGGAAAACATTGAAGCCGCAATGCGCGGATCGGTTTTATTCATGGAAATGGCAAAATAGACAGTTTCATAAAAACCATAGGCCAAACCAAACAAGATTACCAGCGGCCAGACCATCCAGGCGGCACTGGTAAATGCCAGCAAAAAAATTGCCCCCAGTGAAAGAAACATCGCCCGAATCACCGATTGGCGCTGCCCCCATTTGTCGGTCAACCGCCCGCCAGCCAGCGAACCCAGCACCACCCCAATCCCCCACACCGTGGTCACAAAGCCGGCCGCCGCATAAGTGATTCCAAAGCGGTTTTGCAAAAATGGATTAACCAGCTGATTGGCTCCATTGATGATCAGCGAATACAATGCTCCCAAAATCGCCAGAGAGATGACCGGCATTTGGGTAAAGGCCTTAAAAGCAGACCAGCTGAATTGTTGTTCCGGTTTTCGCGGCAGCTCGCGAATCTGCAACACCAGCGGCAGCGGTAGAAGAGAAAGAACAGCCAGGCTGTAAAAAGCGGCTGACCAACCCCAGCCTTCAACCAGCAGCCCCAGCACGGCTGAAATGGCAACCACCCCCAGCGCCCGGCCGCCAACCATAAAACCCTGAATGGTGCCCTGTTCCTGTTCGGGGGTAGTGTCCAGCGCATACCCATCGGTGCAGGTATCATACAGAGCCATACCCAGCATTAACACAAACGCCAGAAGAGCGTATAACCCATACTGACTACCGGGATGGATTTGCGGTACAGCCAGCAAACAGACACTTTGCACAATGAGCCCAAGGACAATATACGGCTTGCGGTGTCCCCAACCGGCAAAATTAACCCGGTCACTTAACATACCCAAAAAAATCTTTAAGACGAATGGGATGAGTCCAATTGCGCCAACAATACCAATCTGGCTCATGGTCAAATCAAAACTGAGTAAATACAGGGAATTGAGTGCCGTAAAGTAGCTGAGGATTGCACCTTGTGCAAAATACAACAGAGCAAACATTGCATAGCGGCTGAATTTGGTCATGATCTTCCTCATGAGGGGGTGGATTCAAATGCTGAATTGAGTATAGAATCGAGAAACCAATCCGTCAACCAAACTTTACGCACTTGTCAGAAAACCAAACTTAAAGTATAGTCAACATCGCAAGAATTACAAAAAATATCCGTTTAATCATCGCTAACCATTATGGAAAACAATCGCGAATCATCCTCTTCAATAAGCTGGCTGGATCGCCCGGTCTTTCACGATCTCCCTCAAATCACCCCATATTTTATTTTGATCGCCATTTTAATCGGCTTGACTTTGTTCAGCCGTTTTTACATTCTCGGCGAACGGGTGATGAGCCATGATGAGGTCAACCATGTTGTGCCTTCCTATGATCTTTCGATTGGTAAGGGCTACCGCCATGATCCAGTGACGCATGGCCCGTTTCAATTTCATCTGGTTGCCCTTTCCTATTTCCTTTTTGGGGCAAATGATTTTACCTCCCGGATGCCCGCAGCCCTTTTCAGTGTGGCAACCGTTTTGTTTGTCACATTTGGATTTCGGCGTTATCTAGGAAAAATTGGCTCCCTGATCGGCGGATACCTTTTTCTGATTTCTCCCTACCTGCTTTTCTATGGTCGTTATACTCGCAACGAAGCCTTTGTTGCATTGTATGCAGTGTTAACCCTCTTTGCCGTGCTGCGCTACCTGGAAAAGGGCGAGCGGAACATGCTCTACCTGCTCACGGCTGTCACGGCGCTCCAATTTGCCACAAAAGAAACCGCCTATATTTACACTGCCCAACTGTTGATCTTTCTGGCATTCCTGTTCATGGAACATATTGGCAAGGCTCGCTGGGAAAACCAGCGCGCCCGCCAATTATTTATGACCTTGCTTTCAGCCGCACTGATTCTGCTGGTCTTTGTCGTTATCCTGGCCGGCTGGAATGCCATTGTCAATAAAGATTCTGGTGCAGTTCAACAAGCGCTGGGACAGATATTCACCCCCATTCAATTGGTCGAACTGGGCGGGGTCATTGTTGCTCTGGTGTTGGGTATTTTTGCTGCCGTAATTTTATTGCGGAATATCGGCTGGAACGCCTTGAAACAAGACCGTTCTTTTGACCTGCTGATGTTGACCGGTTCGTTGATTCTGCCCCTGTTGACGGCCTTTCCGGTCAAAATCATTGGCTCACTGCTACGTCAGAACTGGAATCCGATTGATTATTCACCCGAAAGCCTTGTGCGCACCGGCATCTTTCTGGTTTTGATGAGCGCAATATCGGTTGCACTCGGTCTTCTGTGGAAGCCAAGGCTCTGGTTGGTGAATTTCGCCATTTTCTATGGTATCTTCACCGTTTTTTACACCACTCTATTCACCAATGGCTTTGGATTTTTTACCGGTATCATCGGTTCTCTGGGCTACTGGCTGGAACAACAGGGCGTACATCGCGGCGAACAGCCCTTTTATTACTATGCGCTGATTCAAATGCCCATTTACGAATTTCTGGCATTATTCGGCAGCCTGTTGGCAGTTTATTTCGGCACAAAATACAACCGTTTCTCATCCTTCGCCGGTGACCGGTTGAGTGTAGACAGAAAAAATCCAATCAGCACCAATCCCGTTCTTACAATTACGGAGAGCGAAATACAAACTTCTTCCAATGTGCTTGCAGAAGCCTCATCAGGAGAAGAACCCTCTTCCCCCATATTTAATCAGGAAAGACCGCTGCCTACACTGGCATTGTTCCTTTTCTGGTCATTGACTGCACTGGTGGCCTATTCAATTGCCGGTGAAAAAATGCCCTGGCTGACCGTTCACATCGCCGTTCCCTTTTTAATTTCGGCAGCCTGGGGTTTTGGTTATCTGGTGGAAACCACCCCATGGCAAAAGCTCAAGGAAAATCATGCCTGGCTTGCAGTGATTCTCGTTCCGGTAGCCTTAACCAGTCTGGGCGGTTTGCTGGGCACGCTGCTCGGCCCTCAGCCGCCTTTCCAGGGCAACACACTGGATCAGCTGCAATCCACATCGGCTTTCATTTTCTCTGCGCTGGCGTTTTGTTTATCCGTTTGGGGTATCCTGCGATTTTTACAGGACTGGCAGCCTTCGGCGATTCTGCGTCTGTTTGTTGCAGGGCTGTCGGTTTATCTGGCCATTATGACCGCCCGCACCGCTTTCACCGCCAACTACATCAACTATGACAACGCCAAAGAATTTCTGGTCTATGCTCACGCGGCACGCGGACCCAAAGATATTCTGGAACAGGTAGAAGAAATATCCCGGCGCACTACCAGCGGTAAAAACATTAACGTCGCCTACGACAATGATGCACTTTACCCCTATTGGTGGTACTTCCGTGATTATCCCAATAAACGTTACTTTACCGATAATGTCACCCGCGACTTGCGCGAATCGCCAATCATCATTGCCGGAGAAAAGAACTGGTCGCGGTTAGATTCAATCACCCGTGGTTCTTTCCAAAGTTTCGAATATCAACGCCTGTGGTGGCCCATGCAGGATTACTACAACCTGACCTGGGATCGAATCTGGAATGCGCTGCGCGATCCGGCAATGCGCTCTGCCATTTACAAAATCTGGCGCGACCGCGATTATAGCGAATACGCCAGTTTAACCAATAACCCCAATTTGACCGTGGAAACCTGGCAGCCCTCACAAAAGCTGAAGATGTACATCCGCAACGACATTCTTGCCCAAATCTGGAACTACGGGGCAGCCCCTACCGCCTCTGCACCCCAGCAAACCGATCCGTATATCAACGGCACAGTCGAATTGCTGCCCGATCAGGTCATCGGTCAACCCGGCAGCCAGATCCAGTTCGGCGCTCCACGCAAGATTGCGGTTGCACCAGATGGCACGCTGTACGTCGCCGATACCGGCTTGCATCAGATTTTGCATATTTCCGCCGACGGACAGTTGATTCACCGCTGGGGTTCCTTTGCCAATCTTGCCGAAGGCAGTGCGCCGGGCGGCACATTTTATGAACCCTGGGGAATTGCAGTTGCTCCGGATGGCTCGGTGTTTGTTGCAGACACCTGGAACCACCGCATCCAAAAATTCACCGCCGATGGGCAATTTGTGACCATGTGGGGATTTTTCGGGCAGGGTGTAGCTCCGGAAGCCTTCTGGGGACCGCGCGATCTGGCTTTCGATTCTAAAGGCAGACTGTTTGTAACCGACACCGGCAATAAACGCATTGTCATCTTTGATCAAAATGGCAACTACCTGGATGAATTTGGCAGCCCCGGTATTGATCCGGGTCAGTTTGATGAACAGGTTGGCATTGCCATTAACTCACAGGATCAACTGTTTGTGACCGATACCTGGAATCAAAGGGTACAGGTCTTTCAAATTGACCCGCAAAGCGGAAAGACCTTCTTCCTGCGCCAGTGGGAAATTTATGGCTGGTTCGGTCAATCACTGGATAACAAACCCTATATTGCAGTGGATAACCGCGGCAATGTCTTCGTCACCGACCCGGAAGGATACCGCGTCATCCAGTTCACCGAAGAAGGACAATTTGTGCGTACCTGGGGAGATTACAGCCCCGGCGTGGATGGCTTTGGGCTGGCTGCCGGAATCGCGGTTGACCCAGGCGGACATGTCTGGGTCAGTGACGCGGTCAATCGCGTCCTGCTGCGCTTTACCCTGCCGTAACATTTAGATGCTGTGTAAAAAAAAGACGCCCGTCTGCCGTTCACAGGACGGGCGTTCTTTTGTTTGTTGGTGTTGCCCTATTTCAACTCATCCTTGAATAACTGACTCAGCACAAAACTGACCACACTGGTAATGAGCGCACCGAAAAAGGCACCCCAGAAGCCATTGACCTCAAAACCGACGCCAAATTGTGTACCGATCCATCCTGCCAGCACGAACATCAAGGTATTGATCAGCAGGGTACCCAATCCGAGCGTCAAAATGATCAAAGGACAGCTCATGACCATCAAAATTGGTCTGAGCACGGCATTGACCACCCCAAAAATCAATGCCAGCCAGATGAAGCTCAGCCAGTTATCCGGATCGTTGGGGAAAATATAGGAATCTTTCAATAACGCCACAGCAGCATACAAAGCCACGGCATTGATTGCCAGTCGAATCAATAGTTTTTTCATTTTCTCCTCCTATGAGAATTGGATTCGCATCCAGATAAGTGTAACATGCGGTTGAAATCCAGCCCGTCGGAAACCTTCGGTTGCCCGCTGAGCCGGATAATTAACGGCTAAAGGCCGTCCGTTGCGTAACCGCCGCCCGGCTGCCGGCAGCAGCACGGCAATGATTTCTTCTTCGTGCTGGCAGTCAGCAGCCAGCCAGAGAATGTCGGCATACGCTGAGGTAGGCTGCCATGAAATCACCCCTGCCAGCAAGTCATTCCGGTATGCAGAAAGATGTAAAGCTTCCCCGCCGTTCAGCCAGTGCCATAAGTCCTTCCAGAAATTGGGTTTCAGGCGGTTTTTATCCAGTGAAAGATTCCAGCTAATCTCCGGCGGATATATCTCATCCAGCCAGCGGCTTTGCAAAGGCCAATCACTCGCCTGCCGGTGTAAAACGCGAATCTTATCGTTGCTAACCTTGGGCAGGAAACCGTAGTGCGGTTCCCATAACCAGCTGGTGCGCCGGCATTGTTCTTCAAATCCCAAAGACTGGTAAAGATGAATGGCAGCCGGGTTATCCTCACGCACATGCAGCCAGGCTTCAGGCTCTCCGCGCTCACGGATTTGCTGGAGAGCATTTTCAGTCAATAAACGTGCAATGCCGCGGCGTCGGTAGGCCGGGTGAGTGGCCACATTGGCAATCAGTGTGTATCGTTTTCCCTGCCGGTTGAAAGAAATCAGACTCAGATTGCCGATAATTTGACCATCTTCCTCCCAAACCAGGCCACGCACCGGTACCTGAAAAGGTTCCAAAAGTTTGCCGGTCAAACCCTCATCGGGTACAGCAAAGCGGCGAAGATAACGGATATACTCCCGCCCGTCAAAATCCATATGATCGGCAAAACAAATTTCAATCAAATCGGCCACTGCCAGAATATCCTTACGGCTGCGCAGCGGGCGGATATGTTGACGGGAGGAAGGCAGGGCAACTTCCATACCAAAATTGTACACCGCTTACCCGTACTTGAAAACCCGCTCCCATTTGCAACCTGATTAAAATTTTCCTTTCCCTAAAACACAATCATCTCCGTTTTCAGATTACAATCAAATAAAACAACGCGGTGAGGATTTTTTGTGATGGCTACGTTAATTTGGAACGCAAAAATTTATACTCCCAACGGAATTTTATCCCCCGCCTGGCTCACCATTGAAAACCGCACCATCAGCCGGCTGGGCAGTGGTCAGCCACCTGCAACCGAACTGGAGCAGGCTCAGGAAAAAGTGGATGCACATCAGCACCATCTTCTACCCGGTCTGATTGATTTGCACATTCACGGTGCAATGGGTTTCGAGTTCATGGATGGTGACCTGCATGCCATAGAAGAAATTGCTCAATTTTTGGTTCAGCACGGCGTTACCGCTTTTCTGGCTACTACATGGGCCGCCCCACAATCCGCCCTGCTCAAAGCGTTGGACGCGGTGGGAAATGCCTACGGTCGCATCCGAAACGGAGCAGCCCTTTTGGGTGCTTACCTTGAAGGCCCATATATGAATCCTAATCGCGCCGGCGCTCAAGCCATTCAATTCATCCGTCAGGCAACTAACCGGCAGGAAGCCCTCACTCTCATTGGCCATGAGATGGTCAAAGTGGTTTCACTTGCTCCGGAATATCCCGAAAATTTCTGGTTGATTGACGCCTGTGTTTCCCGCGGTATCACGGTTGCCGCCGGTCACACCAGCGCAACCTATGAGCAAATGGAGGTTGCCGTTCAACGCGGGGTCAGTCTGCTGACCCATTGCTTCAATGCCATGAGTCCATTTCACCATCGTGAACCCGGTGTCGTGGGTGCCGGCATGACAATGCCGGAGCTGCGCTGCGAGTTGATTGCCGATAACGTCCATGTTCACCCCCTTGCCCAACGCATCCTCTATCAATTGCGCGGCAGCGAGGGAATTGTGCTGGTTTCTGACAGTACACGGGTAACCGGTTTACCAGATGGACAGTATATTCTCGATAACCGCCCGGTGCAGGTCAAAGAGGGTAAGGTATCTTTGCTGGATGGCACACTGGCCGGCAGCGGCCTGACCCTCGACCGGGCGCTCCGCAACTTCACAAACGCCGTCGGCATTTCACTTCAGGAGGCCGTATTGAGCGCATCCCTTTATCCTGCCCGTGCTATTGGCATTGCACACCAGAAAGGCAGCCTTGAACCGGGTAAAGACGCCGACCTTTTTTTGATGGATGATGAAGGAAATATCCTCCTTACGATGGTGGAAGGCAAAATGGTGTACATCCGCACCTGAGCGCTTGTTCTGATGGCTCAAAGAAACTAAAATGATGATAGATTTCTAATACAGTGTTTGTAAAATGCTGATGAATGCAATGCTATAATTCCATCGAAGGCATTGTATAACCAGATTCTAAGGATAATCAACCATGATGCGTTTTGATCGTTTTACCGAAAGAGCACAGGAAGCCGCTCAGCGCGCTGCGGAAATCATCCAGCGCTATGGGCACAACCAGATTGATACCGAGCACATCTTGCTCGCTTTAATTGAACAACCGCAAGGGGTCATCTCTCAAATTCTGGAAATCTTGAAGGTTGACCCCAATATGCTTGCCGACCGGCTGGATTACATTTTGCGCACCAGCCCCAAAGCCAGCATTTTTGGCGGCGGAGCCGGGCAGATCTTCATAACCCCGCGCGTCAAACGCATCGTGGATCTGGCTAACGAAGAAGCCAGCCGCCTTAAAGATGAATATATCTCAACCGAACACATCTTTCTGGCAATTCTCAGCGAACGGAACACGCCCGCTGCACGACTGCTGGAAAGCAACGGCTTGACTCGAGAACGGGTACTGGATGCCATCATGCAATTGCGCGGCGGTCAACGAGTAACCGACCCGCAGGCTGAAACCCGCTACCGCACGCTGGAAAAATACTCCCGTGATTTAACTCAGCTGGCACGCGAAGGCAAACTGGATCCGGTCATCGGACGGGATAATGAAATCCGCCGCGTGATGCAAATCCTCTCCCGCCGCACCAAAAACAACCCGGTGCTGATTGGCGAAGCCGGGGTTGGTAAAACTGCCATCGTGGAAGGCCTGGCTCAAAAAATTGCCAGTAATGATGTACCGGAAATCTTGATGGGAAAACGGGTGGTTTCCCTCGATCTTGGGGCAATGATCGCCGGCAGCCGCTTCCGCGGTGAATTTGAAGAACGCCTCAAAGCCGCAATCGAAGAAGTCCAGCGTTCAGAGGGCGAGATCATTCTGTTCATTGACGAACTTCACACGGTAGTCGGGGCCGGCGCCGCTCAGGGTGCCATGGATGCATCCAACATGCTCAAACCAGCCCTGGCGCGTGGTGAGCTGCAATGTATCGGTGCAACCACACTGGATGAGTATCACAAACACATTGAAAAGGACTCGGCTCTTGAACGCCGTTTTGCACCGGTTTATGTGGATGAACCCAGTGTGGAAGACACGATTAAGATGTTGATGGGATTGCGCGACCGCTATGAGGCTCATCACAAAGTTCATTTCTCTGATGAAGCCCTGGTGGCTGCTGCACGACTTTCGGCGCAATATGTGACTGACCGTCACCTGCCGGACAAAGCCATTGACCTGATGGATGAAGCTGCTGCCAAGCTGCGTGTGGCATTGTTCTCGCTGCCGCCCGAACTGAAAGAAATGAAAACCGAACTGGAAAAATTGCGCGCCGAAGAAGAACAGGCCGGTATTGAACGGGATTACGAACGCGCTGCCCGCAAAAAGGCCGAGCGCTTGCGCCTTGAAACCGAGTTCAATCAGTTGCGCGACAAATGGGAAGCCGAACACAAACTGGATGAAGTGGTAGATGTGGATGATATTGCTCAGGTAGTGGCGCAATGGACGGGTATTCCGGTCAGTCAAATGATGGAATCGGAAGCGGAGCGCTTGCTTCACATGGAAGAACGGCTGAGCGAACGGGTCATCGGTCAGGAAGAAGCCATCCATGCCATTTCAGACGCCATTCGCCGCGCTCGCGCCGGCTTAAAAGACCCCCGCCGCCCGATTGGTTCCTTCATCTTCATTGGCCCTTCCGGGGTTGGCAAAACCGAACTGGCCAAAGCATTGGCTGAATTTTTGTTTGGTGATGAAGATGCCCTTGTTCGCCTTGACATGAGCGAATACCGCGAACAGCATACCGTTTCCCGTCTGTTCGGCGCCCCGCCCGGTTATGTGGGCTATGAGGAAGGTGGTCAGTTAACCGAAGCCGTCCGCCGTCGGCCATATCGGGTCATTTTATTCGATGAAATCGAGAAAGCCCACCCGGAAGTGTGGAACGCTTTGCTTCAAATTCTGGATGATGGCCGATTGACCGATGGGCAGGGACAGGTAGTTGACTTTCGCAACACGGTTTTGATAATGACCAGCAATCTGGGCACCGAGTTTGTGCGGCAGGGCGGTACGTTGGGCTTTTTAAGTGAAGATTCGAGCGACGAAAATCGCGCTCAACACGAGAAAATCCAGAAAGCGCTAAAAAGCACTTTCCGTCCGGAATTCCTCAATCGGATTGACGAGATTATCATGTTCTCACCACTCAAGCTGGAGCAAATGTATCAAATCGTTGACCTGCAAATGAAAGAGGTCAGCGATCGGCTTAAGGAACATGGGCTGGATGTGGTTCTGACCGAGGCAGCCCGCAAATGGCTGGCAGAAGTTGGCTACGACCCGGCTTTCGGTGCCCGCCCGTTGCGCCGCGCCCTACAAAAACACATCGAAAGCCCGCTGTCCATCAGTGTCCTCTCCGGTCAATTCCAGCGTGGTGATCGTGTCATCGTAGATTATCAGCCGGGTGATAATCAGTTAACCTTTCGCAAGGAAGAAGTAGAAGTCAAGCAACCCGCCTGAAGTCACTCATCATCCAACCTGTTCTGGCAGAGGAAGGCTTTCTCTGCCAGAATTTTTTTGTTTGACAGTTCTTAAGGGGGTCGGTTATACTTGTTCCTTGCAGTATTTTCATTGAACAATTCGATCAATTCGTTTGATCTCAGGAGGAAATTTTGAAAAAAGCATTGATCACCGGTATCACCGGACAGGATGGTTCTTATCTGGCTGAACTGTTACTTTCCAAAGGCTACGAAGTCCACGGAATTATCCGCCGTGCATCCACTTTCAATACCCGCCGGATTGATCATATCTACCATGATCCCCACCCGAACGGTGGCGAAGTTCGTTTGTATTTGCATTATGGCGATATTTCGGTAGCCGAAACCATCTCCAACATCATTTACAACGTCCGCCCGGATGAGGTGTATCATCTTGCCGCTCAAAGTCACGTTCGGGTCAGTTTTGATATGCCTGAATATACCGGCGATGTGACGGCTTTGGGCACCACCCGCATCCTCGAAGCGATCCGTAAAAGCGGTTTTGAGGAAAAATTCTATCAGGCGTCTTCCAGTGAAATGTTTGGCGGAGCAAAGCCCCCCCAAAATGAAGATACACCCTTTGAACCCCGCAGCCCCTATGCTGCCGCCAAAGTTTACGCCTACTGGTTGACCCGCAACTACCGCGAAGGCTACGGCATTTTTGCCTGCAATGGCATTCTCTTTAACCACGAATCACCCCGCCGCGGTGAAACCTTTGTCACCCGCAAAATAACTCGCGCCATCGCTGCCATAAAAGCCGGCCGCCAAAAGTATCTATATTTGGGAAATCTGGATGCCAAGCGCGATTGGGGTTATGCCCCCGAATATGTCGAAGCCATGTGGCTGATCATGCAGCAGGACAGACCCAATGATTACGTCATCGGTACCGGTGAATCGCATTCGGTTCGTGAATTTCTGGAAGAAGCCTTTGGCTATGTTGGCATGAAGTGGGAAGATTATGTGCGGATTGACCCGCGCTACTTCCGTCCGACCGAAGTGGATTATCTGCTGGCGGATGCCAGTCGTGCCCAGCGTGAATTGGGCTGGCAGCCCAAAGTCCGCTTTCACGAACTGGTGCGTATCATGGTAGATGCCGATCTGGAACTGGCCGGATTGCCCTGCCCCGGTGAAGGAAAACGCATTCTGGAAGAACGCTTTGGAGACTGGCACCGCTGGGAACAGCAGGTAGTCAGCATGGAGCGCTAATTTGACCTTCACTGGCAGAACCGCGCCGTTGATCCGTCCCTCGGTGCTGTTTGTCTGCACGGCCAACCGCATCCGCTCCCCCCTGGCTGCTGCGTTATTTCGTAATTACCTGATCCGCGAAGGTTTACCCTCGCAGCGCTGGCGCGTCAACAGCGCCGGAACATGGGTACAGGACAATTTGCCCTGCCCGGATGAGGTGATCAGGGCAGGCATTGCCAGAGGATTTGACCTTAGAAAACATCGCTCTCAAAATTTGAACGAGGGACTGATCAGCAGCCACAACCTGATTCTGGTCATGGAGCGAGGTCACAAAGAATCTCTCCAGCATGTCTTTCCCGACCTGGCAGGGCGGGTATATTTACTCAGCGAAATGAGTAATGGCAACGAGGAAATCAAAGACCCCCCCACCCTCACACCGGCTGATCTTCAAAATTTGCTTGATCAAATGAGTGGTTTACTCCACAAAGGATTGCCGCGCATCCTTTTACTGGCGCGCGGCAATCCATAATCGCTTTTTACTTTACTGTATTGGAAAACCAGACGGTTTGATAAGGCTGGACTTTCATATGGCCTTCCTGAGGATTGAAAGTCAACCGGCCTTCAATTAAATCGGTAAGACCACCCGTCGCCACCGGCAAGGTCAGGTTGATCTCCTGAACCTTCTCGGCAAGATTATGAATGGCGCACAACCAGCGGTCACCTTCCGCCCGCCACACTGCAACTACCGATGACGAGCCGGTATCCATCCAGCGTGTTTCCCCACTGGCAAGCTCGGCGTGAGCTTTGCGAAGGGTGATCAGGTGCTTCAAAAAATGATATAACGAGTCACTGCGTCTGATCTGATCGGCCACATTAACCCGTTGTGGATCAAACGGCGGGGTAGAGATAACTGGAGCATACCAGCGGGAAGGAGGCGCTGCAGAAAAACCTGCACTCTGCGAGGCCTCCCACTGCATTGGTGTGCGCACTCCATTCCGGTCAAACAGTTCAATATTGTCGCCCATTCCAATCTCATCGCCATAATAAATAATTGGGGTACCCGGAAAACTGAACAACATGGAGTACAACAAACGAATCCGCCGCTGGTCGTTATCCAGTAAAGGCGCCAAACGGCGGCGAATACCCAGGTTAAGGCGCATCTTTGGGTCTGGTGCGTATTCACGCCACATAAATTCCCGTTCTTCCG
Source organism: Bellilinea sp. (assembly GCF_053501535.1). Classification (NCBI taxonomy): domain Bacteria; kingdom Bacillati; phylum Chloroflexota; class Anaerolineae; order Anaerolineales; family Anaerolineaceae; genus Bellilinea; species Bellilinea sp. The sequence continues at coordinate 14,577 of NZ_JBRCOK010000053.1, forward strand.
GTGTGACCATTTCCAGCGTCAACTCATCATGGTTGCGCAGGAAGGTACACCACTGACAGTTTTCGGGAATGGCTGGTGTGCGTTCAAAAACCCATTCAAGGGGGTTTTTGTCTTCCTTTTTCAATGCCATGTATAACCGCGGCATGAGCGGAAAATGAAAATTCATGTGCAATTCATCCCCGTTGCCAAAGTAGGGTAATACATCCTCCGGCCATTGATTGGCTTCACCCAGCAGAATCGCATCGGGGTAATACTGATCCAGAAATGCACGAACTTCCTTCAAGTAAGCGTGCGTTTCGGGTAAATTTTCGCAATTGGTGCCTTCACGTTCAAACAAGTACGGCACCGCATCGGCACGAAAACCATCAATCCCCATATCCATCCAGAAGCGAATGATTTTCTTCATTTCTTCTTGCACAGCAGGATTATCGTAATTTAAATCAGGTTGGGAAGAATAAAACCGATGCCAGTAATACTGACCTGCCACCTCATCCCATGCCCAATTCGATTTTTCCGTATCCAAAAAAATGATGCGGGCTTCTTTGTATTTCTGATCGGTATCTGACCAGACATAATACTCGCGGTAGGGGGAGGTTCGGCTGCTGCGCGCCGCTTGAAACCAGGGATGCTGATCGGAAGTGTGATTCATCACCAAATCGGTGATAACCCGCATTCCACGAGCATGTGCCTGACGCACCAATTCTTTAAAGTCATTTAAATCGCCATAGGTTGGCAATACATTGTAATAATCGGCAATATCATATCCATCATCGCGCAGCGGAGAAGGGTAAATGGGCAACAACCAGATACAATCCACCCCCAAATTTTGCAGATAATCCAGCTTTTGAATCAATCCCGGCAAATCACCATGTCCATCTCCATTGCTGTCATAGAAAGCGCGTACATAGACTTCGTAAAAAATAGCATTCTTATACCAGAGCGAACCTTTAGGATTCATCGTTTACTCCTTTTGGTTGAATTACCCCTGCAACCGGAATTATAGCAGATGCGTATATGACTTGTATGCTAATTCAAATTTTCACAAATGGCGGAAGGTCATGAAACGATCTCAAAAAGCAACAATCGGTTGGCTTGTTCTCCTCATCAGCGCAATTTGCCTGTTCAGCAGCACCCTGCAGTTTCTGTTGAATCGTACTATTCCCAAAACTTCAGCCAATCCCGACGTTCTCAGCCAGGAACAAATTCAGTTGATGAGGGAATCCAATCACCTGATTGAGTTGGTGGGAAATCAGGTTTTTCCCGGTTGGGGGGATTTCCCCACTGCATGGGTTTTCTACAATGAAAATACGGCATTCGTGAGCGGGTTGATCCCAGAGCAGACAAGCCTGGGCTGGGAGATGTATCCACGCAAGCACCAGCGCGGTGGAAAATGGGAAGAAGTCTCAAACTACGGTCTCAACTACTTTCGAACACCGCTTCAAAATTCTCAGGAAACTCCAGAAAATTTTATCGTCAAAGTTGGCAATCAACTGGCAGCATCATTTCAGACCAATGAATTTGCGTTGATTTATATGCATAACTTAATGTACTCCGACTTGCCGCCCATCCTGCGCGAAATTTTCCCATACCGCCTGTTTTTCAAAGATTTGTTTCTTGCACCAGAAGCCTACATCAGTTCACTTGCTCATGAGGCATTTCATGTATTTCAAGCGAGAACCAATCCTGTCATGTTTGAAAATGCCGAGTTAATCAGCAGCCGGGCAGATCAATACCCCTTTGACAATGAGGCAATGTTGGCGAGCTGGAAAGAAGAACTTGAAATTTTAAGTCGTTCAGCCGAAATATCCAACCGTGAACAAGCTCTTCAAATTGCTGCCACTTTTTTAGAGCACCGCGAGGAACGCCGCACCTCATCCCAATTAAGCAATTCCCTGATCGAGTACGAGCGTCAAAGGGAGTGGTTGGAGGGCATGGCAAAATATGCCGAATTGGAGTTAGGCAAAATAGCAGCGCAGCAGGATTTTCAGCCATTGAACGAAAGTGCAAAAATATTGAATTTGGAAAACTATTCATCGCGAGAGCGCTTCTGGCACACCCAACTCAGTACAATGCACAAGACCAACATGGACGGTGAAACCCTATTTTATTACTCTGGTTTTGCACAAGGCGTCTTGCTCGATTATCTCATGCCGGGCTGGAAAGAAAGAGCGCTGCAGGGTGAATCCCTGGAAGAGTTATTAGCAGAATCGATCAAAAAATAACCTCTCTCACCCGAAAATCACCCCAATGATGGCTGCCAACCCCTTTTCAAAATAGAATAAATGTTCTATAATCATTTCAGCCACTCATGATAAAAAACAAAAATTTGAAATCTTGCCCGGAGGCTGAAATGAATCACCCCAGCAAAGCCATTTTTCCTGCAGTAATCGTGGGTATCCTGCTGGTTGTGGGGATTTCCCGACTGCTGTTGAGTCCACCTTCCGTCGTCCAGGCGTCAGATGTTGAACCCACCACCCCGCCAGCAGAACAAGTCAACACCCCGCAACCAGAAGAAATGGCTTCAGATGATTGTACCCTCTCCAACCGCTATCCTGAAAATATTCAACAATGGTGCGCCTATATCCAGCATGCCGCCACTGAGCATCAACTTGACCCTAACCTGATCGCCGCCGTAATGCTTCAAGAATCGGGTGGAAATCCGGATGCCTATTCACGCAGTGGGGCGGTTGGTTTGATGCAGGTCATGCCGCGCGATGGCAAAGCCGCTGAATTTATGTGTGTCAATGGCCCGTGTTTTGCCAATCGCCCCTCCTCGCAGGAATTGTTTGACCCACAATTCAACATTGAATATGGTGTGCGAATGCTGGTGGGCTTGATTCAACGAAAAGGCGATGTTCGCGAGGCTTTGAAATCATATGGTCCCATGGACGTGGGCTACTCCTACGCAGATAAAGTCCTGACGATTTATCAAAATTATCGCTGAGTCGAAGTTTCCGCTTTAATCATGCCGTAAATTACCGAGTCCTTGTGATTGAAATACCGCAGATATGGTCAAAAATTCATTTCTATTTCTATTGACAGCCCGAATCAATTAATGGGCATTTCTATCACGAAGTGATGAATTTCCGTTACAATCATTTTTGATGACGCGCTGGATTCACCCACTTACTCTCCTTGTAATTTTTATGCTGGCGGCATGTTCACCAGAAAACACAGCCCGTACAACAGCCACCCTCCCCCCGCAGGATGGCGGATTCATCCAGCCACCCGGCGGCGCTTTGCAAGCCAGACGCGAACTCGCCCGTGAGTTGAACATTTCACCACAGCGTATCACCATTCAGGCCATCGAATCGGTAACATGGCAAAATTCTTGTCTCGAAGCGGCCGATCCGGGTGAATTCTGTCAGGAACAACAAGTCCCCGGTTTAATCGTTACACTTCGCTATGGCCAGCGTATCTACACCTATCACACCGACCTGGATGGTGGACTCATTCGTCCCATTCGCCCTGTAGATCAACCCTCCACATCGGCACTACAGGCTGTACAATATCTGGCAGGTTTGCTGGGTTACGACCCCCAGACAATCCAGATACTCAGCGAACGCGCAATCACCTTCAATGACGGCTGTCTGGAAATTGCGATTGCCGAAATCCCCTGTACCCAGTTGCCTGTGGAAGGTCGGGTCATTCGATTGGGCATCGAAAATCACATCTTTGAATTTCGCGCCTCCTCATTAGACCCGAATCCGGTGCTGGCCAGTGTGGATGGATATTCAAGCAGCGTTCCAGCGCTGAATTGGAGTCGTGAAGGTTCATCTCAGGAATACTGTGATGGTTTGAAAGTGTATCTGAACGGCTGGAGCGTTCAATATTACTGTCGGGGTCAAGCCAGTCAAAATCCGGGTATCATGCGGTTAACCCCTGAACAGTTGAGCCGTTTACTGCGCTGGTTCATCCGCCTTCAACCTTTTGAATTTATCCAAAGCGGAGCGGACGGCAGCCAAATTCGGATGACCTTGAACAGCCTGGGATTGGACGAAGCGGATGATGCGACCAGAGTTGAAATCAGCGAATTTGCCACCAACTTGCTTTCCCCCATTCGAATCGGAACCGTGACCCCATTCCCCTTCCCATAAAGCAGATTCCCAATGGATATATTCCGCAAATGCCAGGAGAGTTAAGAGGTGTAACAAAATTGGAAGGGTTGACCGTTCGGAAGGAAATGAGTAAAATAACACTCATCATGCGGGAGTCGCCAAGTGGTAAGGCATCAGCCTTCCAAGCTGACATTCGCGGGTTCGAGTCCCGTCTCCCGCTCTAGACCTTAAAAGATACCTCAGCAGAGGTGTTTTTTATCGGCTGACAGCCGGCAGCACAACCGTATAAAGGGCTTGATAAGCCTGATGATAGGCGACCGTCCTCATCCCAAGCGTTCCCCCAAGAAAATGGAGACGCGTTTGGCTGGCCGCCAAAGCCGTATCAGCCGAGACCAGCAAAGGAGGCGGTTCCAAAACTTCCCAAACTCCGCTTGACTCATTGAACCGCAAAATATCCGTGATCGGTTGATCAATTTGATTGACCCCGCCTGCAACATAAACCCCGTCAGCCAGAACAGCCGCGCGCAGGTTTTTCCTTCCCCTAGGAAGAGGAGGTTTTTGCTCCCAGGCAGTTGGGTCGTCTTTCTCGCGATTTGGGTAAAAAGCCACACAATCATCCGATACCCCGTCAAGGGATTCGCCACCCAACAGGTAGATTTTGTTTCCAAGCACAGCTGCTGCCATGAACGCGCGCGCAAAAGGCATCTTCTGTTGCAGCATCCATTCTTTGGCATCCGGTTCGAACACCCACACCTCATCCCGGAATGAATTGCCATCCCAACCGCCAAACAAATACAATCGTCCCTCAAATACAGCCAGACCGTAACCCGTCAGGGGAACCGGCAGAGGAGTGGTTAATTCCCAAAGATCGTTTCGCGGGTCATAAACTTCAACCAGAGTGGTAATGGTTTCATCGGCCAGTTTTCCACCGGGGAGATAAACCTTTTCCCCCAGTACTCCCGCCTGGATACCGCTGGCAAAGGTAGGTTTTGCGGTTTTTTCCTCCCAAAGATTTTGCGTAATGTCGTACGCGAAGACATCGCCGCTGAGTTTTCCGTCCTTCTCGCCGCCAAACAGATAAAGATACCCTTCGTATCGTTCCGTAACCCCTCCCCCGACACGCTCTGGCAAGTCGGCTAATTGGCTCCATCGTTGACCGCTGTTTGCAGGAGAAACTCCGCCTGGATTGATCCCTCTCATCCGAAAGAAACCTAATCCTATCAATAGAAGAACCAAGAGCAGCACCCAGCCTCTGCCCTTAATCGGTGAAGAGCGTGTTTCAGCATCCGACTCAACCGCCGCTGTATCACGATTACTGGAAGCAGATGGATTGATGAGGATTTCCTCACGTACGGCTTCGGGAATCAGCCCGATTTTGATCGCATACAAAGTGGCTTCGGTACGGGAAACTACCCCAATTTTTGCAAAAATGTTCCTGAGGTGCACCTTGACCGTATTCGGACTGATGTACAACGCCTGAGCAATTTCTTTATTGCTTGCGCCGGTGGCCACCAGCCGCAGGATTTCCTTTTCTCGTTCGCTCAATTCGTTCTCAGAGGACATGAATTTATTATAACCACAATTCAGTTCCGGTTAAAATTTGAGATGGTTGGACAATTGTCATACATCTATGATGAATTCGTCATTTAGTCAACCAAACCGCTTGCAATTCGTTGGGTTTTTCAATAAACTATGATTACCCTACATCGTTAATTTCATCCACTACCCTTTCAGATTTACCAGTCTTTGTTATGATAAAGCTGGAAGTCTGGTTTTTTGGGTTATTTTTCCCCGCTTTTCAAATCGCAACACTCACTGTTGTTACCAGGTATTTAGAAAGGAGGTGGCCGTTTCGATCAATAATATCTCATTCCATCCTCTTTCCCATTTTTTATTTAACAAAAACCAAATACCCTGGAGGAGAATCAAACGATGAAAACCATCAAACTCATCTTGATTGCAGTATTGCTGGTTGTGCTTACCGCACAGTGCGCTCCAGCTGCTCAAACCCAAGCCCCCCAAACCGGTCCAACCGACAAACCGCTATTCTTCGGCGCATTTGCAACCCCGATTGAAGAGCCATGGGATGGTGTAATCCATGAAGCGCTTCAAAAAGCGGCCAGCGAAGGCAAAATCCGCTATGAATATACGGATGACATTGGCTACGCCGGTGATATGGAACGGGTGCTGCGCGAAGTAGCCGAAAAACAAAAACCGGCCGCCATCTTTGGCGACGCTTTCGGTAACGAAGAAGCCGTCCGCCGGGTCGCAAAGGATTACCCCGAAATTGCCTTTGTCTTTGGCTCCGGTTTAGGTCCGGCAGAACCCAATGTGGCGGTCTTCGATAACTGGATTCATGAACCAGCCTACTTGTGTGGTTTGATTGCCGGTGGTGTGACCAAAACCAATGTAATCGGCGTGGTCGGCGGTTACCCTGTCCCCGAAGTCAATCGTATCGTCAATGCCTTCATTGATGGGGTTAAGGAAGCCAATCCAGATGCGAAAGTGCTGGTTACTTTCATTAACTCCTGGTTCGATCCTGCCGCTGCCAAAGAAGCCGCCCTGGCTCAGGTGGATGCTGGAGCAGATGTGTTGTTCGCCGAACGATTTGGCGTCATTGATGCTGCCGTAGAAAAAGGCCTGCTGGCATTTGGCAACATGAGCGATCAGTACGAGCTGGGGCCAGATCACGTCCTCACCGGTCCGGTCTGGAACATGACCCCAACGGTTGAATATGTGATCAAGCAGGTGGAAGCCGGAACCTTTACCGCTCAGGATCTTAAGGACTTCAGCATGGTTGCCAAAGGTGGGGCGTATCTGGCCCCCTTCCATGGCATGGAATCCAAGATTCCCGAAAACATCCTGTCTCTGGTCAAGCAGCGTGACGAAGAAATCCGCAACGGCTTGTTCCGCGTGGACATTAAAGAAGAGCCGCCTGCCCCAACCAACTAAGCCCGAATTTTCAGAGCCTGTGCGGCTCAAAAGCCGCACAGGCCTCTCCATTGGATCGGTCTCTTTATCGTCAACATGGATCATGCGGTTGGTCTTGTCCTGAGCAAAAGCCACTGGTTTTGATAAATAATTGAAATAATTCAGCCCATGCCTGACCAGCCGTCACTTCCCCTCAGGAGAGTGTATGTTTATTGTTGAGATGCAATCCATCACCAAGCGCTTTGGCGATCTGATCGCCAATGACCATGTGAACTTTCAACTGAAAAAAGGGGAAGTTCACGCTTTGCTGGGTGAAAACGGGGCAGGAAAAACCACACTGATGCGCATCCTTTATGGGTTGTATCATCCCGATTCGGGTGTCATCAAAGTAAAAGATCAACCTGTCGTCATCCACTCACCCAAAGATGCCATCCAACTCGGCATTGGAATGGTTACCCAGCATTTCGCCCTCGTGCCGCCGCTGACGGTTGCCGAAAATGTCGTGCTGGGTTATCAAAATTCGTTTGTTCTCAATCAAACCCAAATAGAGGAGAGCGTTGCTGAGGCCGCCCGGCGTTTTGGATTGGAAATCAATCCCAAAGCGATTGTCCGGCATCTCTCGGTTGGGCAGCGCCAGCGCATTGAAATCCTCAAAGCCCTTTACCGCAACGCTGAAATTCTCATTTTAGACGAGCCAACCGCAGTGCTGATTCCGCAAGAGGTGGAAGCGCTGTTTGAGACCCTGAACCGCCTGAAACAGGAGGGTTTATCGGTCATCTTCATCAGCCATAAACTGCATGAAGTCACCCAGATTACCGATCGAGTTACCGTGCTGCGGGATGGAAAAGTTGTTGGAACGGTCAACACCGCCGATGTAACCCAAAAAGAACTGGCAGCCATGATGGTGGGCAGAGAAACTTTTGGCGTTTCCCGTCCGGATGCGACTGAATCGGCTCAGAAACCTGCGCTGGAGTTGGTTAACCTTTGCGCCAATGACGATAAACACCTGCCTGTTTTGAAAAATGTCTCCCTCACGGTTTACGAAGGCGAAATTCTAGGCATTGCGGGTGTGGGCGGCAATGGCCAGAAAGAACTTGCCGAAACTATTTGCGGCGTGCGCCAACCGACTGCAGGAAAAATAGTGGTTGAAGGTCAAGATGTTACCGGAAAATCCCCCTCCGAGCTGACCAGAGCAGGACTTGGGCGCATCCCCGAAGACCGCCATGAAGGAATGGTCGTTCATCTGACCGTCACAGAAAATCTGGTACTGGAACATCTGGATGAATTCACCCGCAAGGGCATGTTGGACCATAACGCCATCCGCCAGTATGCCGATGATCTGATCCGGAAATTCCAGATCAAGGCCAGGCCCAACGACATTACCCGCACCCTCTCCGGCGGAAATATGCAAAAAGTCTTGCTGGCAAGGGTGCTTGCCCGTCAACCCAAGGTGATTATCGCCCCCCAGCCAACCCGCGGACTGGATATCGGTGCAACCGATTATGTCCGTCAGCAATTGTTGGAACAGCGCCAGCGTGGTGCAGCCATCCTGTTGATCTCCGAAGACCTTGATGAGATTCTGGCTCTCTCGGATCGCATTGCCGTCATCTACGAAGGCGAAATTGTTGGTACTTTACCCGCATCAGAAGCCACGCCCGAACGGCTGGGGCTGCTCATGTCGGGTGCCGTCAAGGAGCACTGATTCCATGGAAGCCAAACGGTTCCCCTACCAACTGATCAAAACTGACACACCCCCTTTTTGGATGCGCCCGCTCATCCCGGTTTTGATCCTCTTGACTACCTTCCTCATTACCGCCGGCTTGATTCTCACCGCCCGGGCAAATCCTTTTCAAGCCTATTATTATTTTTTGATTTCCCCTCTCTCCAGTCAGGTATCTTTTCTGGAGGTGCTGGTCAAAGCCACCCCCCTCATGCTTACCGGCGTGGCCGTGACCTTTGCGTTTGCTACCGGTTATTATAATATCGGCGCCGAGGGGCAACTTTACGCCGGCGCCATTGCCGCAGCATGGCTCGGCATTGTGTTGGGCGGACTGCCTCCATTAATTGCCCTTCCGCTGATGATCATCGGCGGTTTTCTGGCAGGCATGGCCTGGGCGTTGATTCCGGCGCTGCTTAAAGTGCGGCTGGCCGTGGATGAAGTGGTAACCACTTTGTTGATGAATTCGATCATGGCCTATATTGTCAGCGCAATTCTAAACGGCCCCTGGCGTGACCCAACCTCCGGCTGGCCGCAATCTCCCGAAATCGCTGAAAGCACCATGTTCTTTAAGCTGATTCCCCGTTCGCGTTTGCACTTTGGTTTCATCGTTGGACTGATCGCCATCGCGGTCTTGTGGTTTGTCTTGACCCAAACTTCCTTTGGTCTGAAAATGCGCGCGGTTGGTTTGGGCAAACCTGCTGCTCAATTTGCCGGAATTTCGGTGGGACGCACCACTCTGATTGCCGCTTTGATTAGCGGTGGGATTGCCGGGATTGCCGGTGTCAGCGAGGTAGCGGGTATTCAATATCATCTGATCGGTGACCTTTCTGCCAATTACGGTTATACCGGCGTGATTATCGCAACGCTGGGCGGCTTGAACGCCATTGGCGTTTTTGTTGCTTCCCTTTTCTTTGGATTGATTGACACCGGCGCGCAGACTGTCAGTCGGGCGATGGGCGTGCCGGTTTATCTGGGTCAGGTAACCCAGGCGGTCATGTTACTGGTTGCTCTCGGGATGTACCTGCTGCAGCGCTACCGCATCGTTCGGAGGGTATGATGGAAGTTTTCATTGTCAACTTAATCGCTGCCACCTTCCGGGTTTCAACACCAATTGTCCTAGCTGCCATTGGAGAAACTTACAGCGAACGCGCCGGTATTTTGAACCTCGGTATTGAGGGCATCATGTACTTTGGTGCTTTTGTAGGTTTTCTCACAGCCGATAAAAGCGGTTCTCTCTGGTTGGGTTTACTTGTTGCCATCCTGTCAGGAATTCTATTCGGGTTGCTGATGGGTTTATTCACGGTCACATTGGGAGTAAACCAGCACGTTTCCGGTCTGGGAATCACATTGCTGCTCAGCGGTTTGACCCTGTTTGCATTCCGCCTGTTTTACGGTGGGCGCTCCACTCCCCCTTCAATCCCTTCCTTCCAGACCCTAAAAATCCTTCCGGACAACCCCATTCTCGGCCCAATCCTTTCCCAATACTGGTTGACCTATGTCACCTTTTTAGTGATTGTTCCGCTGGCCTGGTGGATTTTATACCGCACCAACTTCGGCCTGAAAATCCGCTCGGTAGGTGAGAATCCGGAAGCCGTGGATGCCGCCGGAATCAGCGTACCCGCTGTGCGTTACGCTGCACTGGCGATTGGCGGTGGTCTGATGGCGGCTGGCGGGGCATTTCTCTCCCTCTTTCAATTGGGCGCTTTCACCCACGGCATCATCTCCGGGCGCGGCTGGGTTGCGATTGCCATCGTTATTTTTGGCAACTGGCATCCCATCCGTGTGATGCTGGGGGGGCTCATTTTCGGCGGCACATTTGCCCTGCAGCTCCGTTTGCAGGCAATGGGTTTACAGTTACCCATCCCTTACGAAACCTTTTTGGCCCTGCCGTATGTCGTCACCATCATTGCGCTGGTAATTGCCGGACGAAATGCTTCTTACCCTGCAGCCCTCTTGAAACCCTACCGCAGGGAATAGTTTTCTTTCTCGAACACAGGAAAGGAGTGAAAAATGGCTTACAAATATTTAGGCAAAAGTTACATCAGGCCGGATGCCATCAATAAAGTTACCGGCAAAGCGATTTTTCTGGATGATATCCGGCTGCCGGGCATGTTGCACGCTGCCATCCTGCGGCCAAAATATGCCCACGCCCGTATTCTATCCATTGACACCAGCGAAGCCGAACAATGCCCCGGTGTGGTCAAGGTAGTCACCGGCAAGGGCTGCACCTACCGCTACGGGGATAATATCCGCGATCTTGTGCCCATGGCAATTGAAAAAGTCCGCTATATCGGCGAACCGGTTGCGGCGGTCATTGCCGATACCCCCCGCCATGCCTACGCGGCGCTGGACAAAATCAAAGTCGAATATGACCCCCTGCCGGTTTACATTGATGCCCGCCAGGCAATGAGTGAAGATGCGGTTCTCATCCATGAAGAACTGGGCGAATACTGGCATCTGCCCACCCTCAATCCGAAGCCCGGCACGAATATTGCCAATGTCTATCATTTGAAAAAAGGGCGCGGTGAGGAGGGTTTTGAGGAAGCCGATGTCATCATCGAAGGCGAATTCAACTATCCCCTTGGTTCCTGCGCTGCCCTCGAACCGCACGGCTCCATCGTCTGGTTCAAAGAGGACCGCACGATCGAAATCTGGTCATCCTCCATCTGCCCCTTCATCATCCGCGATGACATTGCCCATTCATACGGCGTGCCGGTTTCGGATGTGCGCGTTCACATCCCCGATATTGGCGGTTGCTTTGGCTACAAATCCGATATCACGGTTGAACAAACCATTGCCTGGATTGCCAGTTTTGTCCCCGGCCGGCCGGTCAAATGGGTTGCCAGCCGCAAAGAAGATATTACCAGCACCCTGCTGGCACACGGCATTCGTACAGTGATGAAGATTGGCGCCAAACGAGACGGTAAAC
>NZ_JBRCOK010000054.1:0-21641 GCF_053501535.1 Bellilinea sp.
TTGTAAAACGAAAGTCCTCCCCAGCCCTCATAGGTTACCCGAATGCTGCGGCTGCCGGAATTAACCACGTCCAAAGCGTTCAAATCCACGCTGCCGCCCCAAGACCAGTTGAACCAGTTTGCCGCCAATTGATCGTCGTAAACAATCAGATCTTCAACGCTTTGAGGTTGAAAAAAATTATTCGGCAAACCTGTCAACACGACAACAATAACCAGAATCACACTGGTCAGTTTCATACAAGCTATATTGTAGAATTGCCAATTCCACTTTTCAAGCCACAAAATTGAAAGGCCTTCTTCAAGTTCCTTCCATCTTACAGCTTAAATAGAACGTACCCCATTTAGCACAACCGATAAATAAACAAAAAAGCGATAAGGCATACAATACTCCCTGTAGAATGGTTTGTTCTTTTGGTAGAATTACCTGCAACAGGTGGAATTATCCCGCCGTGTGAACCACTTGCAAGGATTAATTCAATCCACCTTGAGAAAAATCGAATGAGTGAAGACGTCACCCCCATCCGCCAGCAGTACCTCGAAATCAAGCGCCAATACCCACACGCCATCCTGTTCTTTCGTTTGGGAGATTTTTACGAAACCTTCGATCAGGATGCCGAAATCACCTCCCGAGAACTGGATATTGTCCTGACTTCGCGGAATGTGGCCAAGGGCAACCGCGTGCCGATGGCTGGTATACCCTATCACGCTGTTGAAAACTATCTGGCCCGCCTGATTGAGAAGGGGTATCACGTCGCTATCTGTGAGCAGGTCGGCGGTCAACCCACGCGCGGTTTATTCCCGCGTGAAGTGGTGCGGGTGGTTACCCCCGGCACGGTCATTGAACCAACCCTGCTCAAGGGGGATCGCAACAATTATCTGGCTGGGGTTGTCCTTCAGGATAACCGCGCCGGCATTGCTTATGTGGATATCACAACCGGTGAGTTTTTGGCCACCGAACTGACCGATGAGGGCGATACTGAAAACGTCCTGCGCGCTGAACTGATTCGCCTGCAGCCGGCTGAAATTATTCTGCCGGAAGCATTGGAACTCAATCATAACCTGCCGGGACATGTGACTCGCTGGCAGACCTGGCGTTTTGAAAGCGGGCGCTGTCAGGAAACACTTTTACGACATTTTGAAGTGGCTTCGCTGGATGGCTTTGGCTTGCGCGGTAAAGCGCTGGCAATTCGCGCAGCCGGGGCAATCCTGCAATACCTTCAAGAAACCCAGCCTTCGGCACTGCGCCTGCTGAAACAGATTGCTACCTACACGCTGGGCGATTTCATGGTGCTGGATGCTGCCACCCGCCGAAATCTTGAGCTTACTGAAACCTTGCGCAGCGGTGGAATGGAAGGCTCACTGTTAAGCGTTTTGGATCACTCCGTTACCCCCATGGGCAAACGGCTGATCCGTCAGTGGGTGAGCAAACCGCTCCTGGATATTCCTGCCATTCAACGCCGTCAGGATCGAATTGCTGAATTATTGGAAGATGGCATTCTGCGCAGCGAATTGAGGGCAAGCCTCCGGCCGCTGGTTGATCTGGAACGCCTGACCAACCGGATAGTAACCGGCCACGCAACCCCCCGCGATCTGGTCAGCCTGCGCTCAACCCTGCGCCTGTTGCCGCTGATTCGGCAACGGATACCCTCCCATCTGAAGCACCTTTCTGAGCTGCTGGAAAACCTTCATGACTGCCCTGAAGTTTTAAACCTTCTGGAAGCAGCTATCAGCGATGATCCGCCTGCTACGCTGCAGAATACTGGAATAATCCGCCGCGGTTATTCAACAGAGCTGGATTCGGTGATTGACTCATCCGCCCACGCCCGTGAGTGGATTTCGCGGCTGGAAGAGGTGGAACGGGAGCGCACCGGCATCAAGACCCTCAAGGTGGGATATAACAAAGTCTTTGGTTACTACATTGAAATTTCTCGCGGCGCAGCCCACCTTGCCCCCGCCGAATACATCCGCAAGCAAACCCTGGTCAATGCTGAACGCTTCATCACCCCCGAAATGAAGGAATACGAGGCGTTGGTGCTGAACGCAGAGGAGCGCATTCGAGAAATAGAGAATCGTCTTTTCCAACAAGTCTGCCTGCAAATTGCCGTGGCTGCGCCTAAACTGCTGAGCAGCGCCACGGCACTGGCGGAACTGGATACGCTTGCCTCACTGGCAGAAGCGGCTGCCATCGGCGAGTACTGCCGACCCCAACTGACCGAGGATAACACACTGGATATCCGCGACGGTCGCCACCCCGTAGTGGAACGGACACTGATCGGTGAACGGTTTGTTCCCAATGATGCCGTATTTGAAGCAGGAGAAACGGTTCGCATCATCACCGGCCCGAATATGAGTGGCAAGTCCACCTTTCTTCGTCAGGTTGCCTTGATTGTTCTCATGGCGCAAATTGGCAGTTTTGTGCCAGCCCGTCAGGCAACCATCGGGCTGGTGGACCGCATTTTTACGCGCATCGGCGCTCAGGATGAAATCCATGCCGGGCAGTCCACCTTTATGGTGGAAATGGTCGAAACGGCCAATATCCTGCACCATGCTACCAACCGCAGTCTGCTGATCCTGGATGAAATTGGACGCGGCACCAGCACTTACGACGGTCTCTCGATTGCGTGGGCAGTCGTGGAGTACATTCACAATCACCCTCGCCTGCGAGCGCGCACGCTCTTTGCCACACATTACCACGAATTGACCCAACTCGGTGAATTGTTACCCGGCGTGCGCAACTACAACGTTGCCGTAAGCGAATCCGAAGGCAAAGTGGTGTTCCTGCATAAAATTGTGCCGGGTGGCGCCGACCGCTCCTACGGCATCCACGTTGCGCAACTGGCCGGCCTGCCGCAGGCGGTTGTGCAGCGCGCCACCGAAATTCTGCGTCAGCTGGAAGCCTCAGCCGGAAAGGCTGTACGCATTGACCCGCTGGCTGCCCGGCAAATTGCCCTCTTTCCAGAGACCAATCCATTACTGGACGAATTGAAAAAACTGGATATCAATAATCTCTCGCCCATCGAAGCGCTGAATAAATTATATGAATGGCAGCGCAAATTTTTAGATAAATCCGATTAACCTAAAATCGCTCAATGTCCGACTGTACAAAGGGGAAGGACAGCTGTTCGTAACGCAGCCGCTCGATGTGATTCATGAACACCTGATCCCCACGCAGACTGGAGCGCCACGAACGCACCTCCGCCAACCGCTCTTTGGCTGCCGGAATCAGATCAATGCCGGTAGCCTGTCGCACCCACCAGATCGCCTGCGCTGCACTGACCACCACAATTCGCGGTTCGATCCGATCAAAATCTTCAAAAAACCAACCGCAGGAAGTAAACATGCGTTGTTTATACAGCTGCGCCCGCAACAGTAAATCTATCCTGTGAAGCTGATCCTCTTCCAGAGACTGATTCAATTCTCTTTGAATCAATTCCCTCACAGAAATCTTTCCATGCAGTACCTCAATATAGGCATATAGTAATTGCCACGGGTCATCGGTGTAAGGTGAAATTGAATTGACAAACTGTTCATCCACCTTGAGAGCAACCCAATCCAGGGCCTGCCGCAATTTAGACTTCCAATCGCCATTCGGAGCGCACGGGCAGGCTTCTTTCCAGCGTGCCACACCGTGGTGACAGCTCCACGAGGTATTTTCGCGTATGCGCGCTGTACGGCTGGCAGGATGCTGTCTGAGCCATAAACCCGGGTAGGTGAACTGCACCAATCGCGGGTGTGAAAATTCACGATGAGTCAGGTAATACAAAAACTTATCGCGGAAAGGCTGGTGATGCCCATATAACTCACCATCCGAAGCAATGATGAACAACCTGGCTTCATCCGAAGGATGACCGTTTGTTGAAAGGCGTGGCAGGATAAATTCGGTCATGAATCGGTCGCCATTGGAGGTTGCCAGCGGGTCAAAACTCACCCGCATGCTCAGCTCGGCTTCATAGAAAAATACGGTAATGCGCCGGTTTTCCCCCACATCTACCCAGTAGGGTTGTCCAACGTCTACTTGAGAATCTTCGGACTGCCAGGGTGCAAGAATGGTAAACTCAATTCCTTCATCCGCCAGAATTTGCAGGGTTTCCATATCAACGGCTGCTTCCGGCAGCCATAAACCGGCTGGCAGGTGACCAAATCGGTATTCAAAATCGGCAATACCCCATCGAATTTGGGTTATTTTATCATGACGATTTGCCAGCGGTAAAATGGTGTGATGATAGGGCTGTGCCATTCCATTGCCCACCCCAAAACGTTGATAGTTGCGCCTTTCCTGCTCGACAATTCTGGCAAAGGTGGCCGGGTCATAGGAAATCATCCAGTTGATCAGGGTCGGGCCGAGATCGAAACTGATTTTCTCGAAATTGCCCAATTCAGCATTGGGGCGGTAACACTGATCATGAATCCGCTCATTCCAATTCCGATAGGGATGTGCCCCCGGTTCTTTGGGCACCTCACCGGTGAGGGGATCTTCACGTACCGGTTGGTAATAATGACCATGAATACAAACGGCTTTTTCGCTCATCTACAATACAAAGCCCCTTTTTCGGCCAGGTTGTTTGATGGGTTGTGTCAGGTAATTCAGCTGCCGGTAAAAACGGGCTGGTAATATTCCAAAAGTGCGTGGGATCGAATCCAACAGGGTTGTACGATCAACCGCAAGATAATCCAGCCAGTATATTGAAACCGGGAAGTTGGGGAACTGATCGGCAATCAGCGCCAGCAAACGGAGCGTTGGGGGAGACACACTCCAAAACCGCCGATGAACACCGGCAGCCTCCATAATGTAAAGCAAAACCTGACGAAAAGAAAGCGCTTCAATTCCGCCAATAGAAATGGTTTGACCGATCAAATCATCCCGTTCAATTGCCAGTGCCAGACAATTAACCAAATCCTCAATCCAAACCGGTTGCAACCGGGAACTCCCCTCGCCGGGAATCAGCACAAAACCCGGCGAAATGCGCAACAAACGTGAAAATGCAGTGGTAAATTGATCACCCGGTCCAAAAATGACCGCCGAACGGAGAATGGTGTAATCCAGCCCCGAACGAATCAGAATATTTTCGGCCAGTCCTTTTGCGCGCAAAAGGGGATAGGCAGATGCCTGATCGGCCCCCAGATGGCTCAAATACAGAATGCGTTGAATACCCGCCTCTTTTGCGGCGTTGACCAATCCCTGGGTCCCCAGCACATCTACCTCGGTCAGGTTTCCCCGCCCGCTTCGTCGCTCACAGCCGGCAAGGTGAACAATTGTATCCACACCACGCATCGCTGCCCGTAGGCCACGCTCATCGCGCAGGCTGCAAACAGCTGCATCCACCGAAATACCACGCGGAAGTTGGGGGGAAACTTTGGAGGGGCGCAACAAAATCCGCACTGCTTTGCCGGAGGCAATCAGGTGTTGGACAAGTGCTTTACCAACAAAACCGGTACCACCGGTTATCAGAATCATGACTGGTTGAATTATAGCAGAATAGTCCATTTTTATTGGTGAAATTGGTTAACGTTTCACTCTCTCCAAATGGCATAGAACTTGCATTTTAAGTCGTCAATCCTCCCTGTTTTGAAAAATCACCGGTGAAAAAACCATGAACTCGATTACACCTTTTCCTTTTTCTTCTCGTCAGAAACTTGGTTTTCATTATTTCCCGGATACTCTGCATTACACCGAAAAAGACTTGCAGCAGTGGCTGCCTCTTCTAATGGATTTGGGTGTTGGGTGGCTGGTGCTCCGCACCGAGATCAACCGGGCAATACCCGAATACTTCATTGGCGGGTTGTTAAAGGCTGGAATTCAGCCAATCGTTCAATTCCCGATCAGTCTGCAAAGTCCCCCGGATCTGAAATCCATTTCCCCATTGATTGAAGCGTATGCGAGTTGGGGGGCAACTTTTCACCAGTTTTTTGACCGACCCAATATCCATCAATCCTGGCCGGCAAATCAGTGGGCTCAGCAAGATCTGGTTGAACGTTTTTTGGATCGCTATTTACCGCTCGCCGGACTGTGCATTCAGACTGATGCTTATCCCCTTTTTCCACCGTTGGAACCAGGTGGAAGTTTTTGGGATACCACCTTCCTGCGGGCTGCTTTACAGGCGATTGAACGCCGCAAGTTAAACATGCTGCTGGAGCGGTTGATTCTCTCCGTTTATGGCTGGACTTTTCAACGCCCGCTGAACTGGGGGGAAGGAGGTCCGGAACGCTGGCCGGAAGCCCGTCCCTACTTCACTCCCCCCCACTCGCAAGATCAGCGTGGTTTCTGCACCTTTGATTGGTACAGCGCGATCAGTGAAGCAGTGCTTCAAAAAAAGTCCCCGATGATACTTCTGCAAGCAGGGCTGCCCGCTGCGCCTGAAACATTGCAAGCGGACTCTGCAAAATTGCCCGAAATAGATGAAAACTATGTTGAAATTCTCAACCTTCTAAGCGCCTCCAGCATGCCCCAAACCGCCGCTGGCAGCACGGGGCTCATTTTGCCTGAAGAAATCATCAGCGTAAATTTCTGGCTGCTGAGCGCCGAGCAGGATACGAATTTTTCGCCGTTTGCCTGGTTTGAAGAAACTCAACCGGCGCGCAAAGCAGCTTTTCACCTTTGTGCTGCAAAAAACATTCAGACGAAGCGACCTTTGGTGCATGGAATTCTGGATGAAGACTCCTTGCGAAAAGCAATTCGTCCCCTTCAGCATTACCTTTATCTCGGTGAAAATGGAGAAGTCAATCTTGCTTCTCTTTTGCAAAAACATTCAACTTTCATCCTGCAGCATCTTCCTACAATAGGTTTCTCACTGGATGAAGCCCGACTGGCAAACCGCATTACTATGGCAGTAACAGCCGAAAAAGTTCCGGCAGATCTTCTGGAAACTTTACAAAAACAAGGCTGCCAGATTGACTGGTTGGAGTGAGGCTGGCACGACTATTGCATCTTGGTAGATAAGGAGCGGAAAACCATGAACATGACCATTCACACCCCCTCATCTCAATCCACATCACCCAGCGGATTACATAAGCCAGTTTTGAAGGTCATCGGTTTAGGTGGCGGTGGATCGAACGCCATTAACCGCATGATCGAGTTGGGTATCAGCGGCGTCGAATTTATTGCAGCCAACACCGATGCTCAGGCGTTGAAAAACAGCCTTGCGCCCACCAAAATTCAACTGGGGCCGCGGCTGACCAGAGGACTGGGCGCCGGCGGTGACTGGAAAATTGGCGAAGCCGCAGCGGAGGAAAGTTACAAAGAGCTCAATTCCGCGCTGGCCGGCGCAGATATGGTATTTCTCACCGCCGGCATGGGCGGCGGCACTGGAACCGGAGCAATTTCCATTGCTGCGAGGGTGGCTCGCGCCTTGGGTGCAGTAACGGTTGCCGTAGTCACCACCCCGTTTGGTTTTGAAATTGGACGCCGCCAAACCAATGCCCGCGAGGGGCTGGCGCGTCTGCGCCCCTATACAGACACCCTCATTACCATTCCCAACGACCGGCTGCTGAAAATTGCCTCGCGAGACCTGACCCTCGAAATGGCTTTCCGGTTGGCGGATGATGTCCTGCGACAGGGCATTCAGGGTATTTCTGAATTGATCACAGAACCCGGGTTAATCAATGTGGATTTTGCCCATATCCGCACCGTGATGCAATCCGGGGGTGGCTCGCTGTTATCCATTGGTTTCGGTCAGGGGGAACGCAAGGCTCAGAAAGCCATCGAACAGGCTCTCCACCACCCCTTGATTGATGATATTCATCTTGAAAATGTATCCGGCATTATCGTCAACTTCACCGCCGGCTCAGACCTGACCTTTATGGAAGTCATGGAAGCCCTGACCGAATTGCAGGAAAAAACCAACAATCAGGCCGAAATTATCCCCGGTGTGATCACCGATGAACGCATGGGAGATCGGGTCGAGGTGATCATGGTATTGACCGGGATTGGAGCAACCCCGATTGAAGTACCCAGGGTTACTGCTCGTCCAGTCCAACAGCCCGAAGCAGTGGCAGTTCCCAACCCGGCGCCCCGCCCCCTGCCGGTCATAGAGCGTTCTGAAACCTCCCCAGCCCAGGAACCGGCCGCAATTCAAGCCGATTTGGATATTCCCGCATTTCTGCGCCGCCGAGTCAGATAAAAATACAGGAAGCACTCATGGATGCCAAAGTCCTCCAAACTGTATGCCGGCAGGTGTATCAAAAACACCCCGAAGTGCGTGGAGTAATCCCCAAGGTCAAACCTCAAACCAGCACCACTTTTTTGCTAATTTTTGAGAGTAAAGCGACCACGGCTAACGGTCAAACAATCCGGCACACCATCCGAGCCGTCGTAAATGCTGAGGGGAAAATCACCAAACTGACCTCATCCCGTTGAACTGGAGGTTGATCATGAATGGTTCACTGTATAACAAATGCGAATTGATCTTTTGGGATGTGGCAATTGACCTTCTCACCCGCTCGGTTTGGCTGCGTAATTTGATCCGACAGGCGGTTCTGTTGAAAAATACACCTGACCTGAAATTCTACCTGTCCATAGTGATCTTCAGCGGTTTGTTCGGATTCTTTGTCGGTTTTTCAATCCCCCACTTTCTGCAATTCCTGCGGTGATTTCCATGAAACGTGCTTTGCAATCGGGAATTGTTGGATTTTTCCTGTGTTTGTTGATCTTTCCACTACAAACCATCCAGGCCGTTCGTGGTGTACCCGGCTCGCCAGATTTTGGTTACGGAGCCTGGATTCATCCACAAAGCACATTGAGCATTGAAGGCGCTCAGCTGCTGGGTGAATTACCCCTCGACTGGGTAGCCATTCCGCTCGATTGGGCAGAGGCTATGCCGCAAATTTCCAGTTCGCCCGAATTAGGCGCACTGGATGCGGTTTTTAACGCCCTCACCGGACGCGGGACAGTGGTCATGCTTCGCCTTTACAATCCACCCGGCTGGGCAAAAACCGAAACAGGACTGAACGCCGATATTACCGCGCAGTGGCTTTTCTGGCTTTACCAGCGTTACCAGCCCACACTGCGTGCCGTCGAATTGCTGCCGGCAGCCAATACACGCCAGGGTTGGGGCAATTCCCCTGATCCCTGTCAATACGCAAACTTCTTTATGGAGGTCAAGACTGCCCTTAACTCACGTGGAAGTGACCTGCTGTTGATTGCCGGTGGTCTTCAACCCCTGAATCCCGCTTCAGACAGGGAGGATTGGGATGATCTCGATTTCCTTCAGGATTTATACAACTGTGGAGCAAAAACATGGATGCCGGTGCTGAGCATTCAGATGCCGGTACTGAGTGGTGACCCCGCTCGCCCTGCTTCCGGAGAGGATCCTTTTGCCCTGCGGCATTACGAACTGGTTCGCCAAACCATGTTGAACAATGATCATGCGGAAGGCATCCTCTGGGTTACCTTGATTAACCCACCCGATGGTACAATAGACATAGCCGATCAAAAGTATGCTCAATCGGTACAACAAGCAGAGTGGCTGAAGCAGGCATTGATTCAGATGCGTTCTCAACTTTATATGGGGGTGGTATTCTTATCCAGTTTGAATCCTCCCCCTGCTGGCAACCCATTCGGAAATCAAACCGCCTTGCTGACCGGGCGGCAGACTTATCACCCCTTTTACTCTGCCTTGCAGGCTGTAATTCAACAAACCAACCCTTCTGCCACCAGCAATCGCCCGGGACGACCAAAGAGCATTCCTATTCCCAAATGTCAAAATAAAAAATAACCATAAAATGCGCAAATTGATCCTCCTCCTATCCATCCTCGCCTTCCTTGCCTGTCTGGCGGCAGGGATTTTTATTGCGCAAAAATCGCTTGAGGCAGCTGGCGATATAGGGAATACCGCTGAAATTAGCCGACCTGCTTCACCCCACCAGCAAAATATCTTATTAATTCACATTGATCAACTGGAGAAAAACCAACCGGAACTCATCTCGGTTTGGGGCCTGATCCTCTATTTTCCAGAACCCAAAATCATCCTGCAGCCGATTTATCCCTCGCCAATCGGGCAAGAGAGTTTTCCTTTGAGCGCATTCAAAATAACAACAGATAAAACGCTCAACCCTCGTTTCATTCAGCAAGTTTCATTGCAAACTCAAATGGCGTGGGACAATTATATTTTGATGGATCATCAGGCACTTTCGTTCTTCGCAGCAGAACTAACCTCAGATGAGGTGTTTTCTCCATCCGATCTGACCGATGGCGTGATTGCGGTTGAGCGTATTTACTTATCGCGACTCTGCGAGCAATTTGTTGCCTTGGAACACACTGCTTTTCAGAAAATTCATTGGACGCACATCATACCTGATCATTGGCGTTCCAATCTACCTTTTGACGAGGCAATTCTTCACTGGGAAAAACTGACTTCTCCACAAAGCCCAATAAAATGTGAAGTGTTTGGAGAATAAGACTGTTTTGATGTTATAATTTAAAAGTTAATACATTTTGCTCTGGGCAAGTCCAGAAAGATTGGAGATAAACATGAATCAAAAAGCCGCTCCCACAGTGGTTGCCGATGATGTGGTCGTCACCATGGCGTACACTTTGACCGTCAACGGCGAAGTTATTGATACCTCAGAAGAATCAGATCCCTTGATCTTCTTGCAGGGCTACCGGAACATTATTCCGGGTTTGGAAAGAGAATTATATGGGTTGAACGTCGGTGACTCTAAAAAAGTGATCGTCAAACCGGAAGACGGCTATGGTGATGAAGATCCTGAAGCCTTTATGGAAGTTCCGCGCAGCGACTTTCCCAAAGAAATTCCACTGGAAGTTGGCACCGAACTGGAAATTCGAGACGAAGATGATGAAACTTTGCTGGCAACCATTGACCGGGTTACCAAAGACTCGATTCGGCTGAATTTCAACCATCCGCTGGCGGGTAAAACCCTCGAATTTGACGTCAAAATCCTTGACCTGCGCGCTGCTACAGAAGAAGAATTGGAACACGGCCACGCCCATGGTGGAGAAGAAGAAGATTTCGACGAATTTGAATTTGAGGACGAGGAAGAAGAGAATTAAGTGAAAAACACGACCGGTTTCTACATCGAACCGGTCGTGATTTTTCTCAGTTTAGTTAAATAAACTCAATCCAACATCCCATAGCGTTTCATGGCTGTGTGTAAAATCATCAGCACCAGTTCGCTATGACTGATACCATCGGCTGCCGCTTCGATGACAATATCCGAAATTCCCGGAGACAACCCCGGCAGCGGATTTACTTCCAGAATGTAGGGTTTCCAGTTGTCGTTCGCGTCTAACCGAAAATCAACTCGGGCCACATCCAGACATCCACATACCCGGAAAACAGCCGCTGCCAGCCAGTTCAATTCATCTATCATTTCATCATCCAGCGGAGCCGGGCAGAGGTAGTTCAGATCCTCGGCCAGCTGCACTTTCAGCCGGTTTGAATAAACCACGTCGCTCTCTGCAAACGGCTTCAAGTCCACTTCCATCGGCGGGAAAAAGCGAAGCCCGGCTTGAATACGAGGGGCATTCAAATTTTGCGGCAATCGGCGGGCAACCGGCCCGATCAGGTTTCCGACCATGCCCACCGTCACTTCCCGTCCTTCAATATAACGTTCTACCAGCGCCGTCTGCCGATATTTTTCCAGGATGTAAGCCACCTGTTGGCGTAATTCTTTCTCATTGTGAACAATGGAATTGGCGCTGACTCCCATCCCGGTGCCTTCCCGGCTGGGTTTAACGAACAAAGGAAATTGCATCCCTTCCGACAGTGGTTCATCTGGGCGTTCAAAGGATTGAAAATCGGGCGTAGGCAGATCATGATAGGTCAGTACACGCTTGGTCATTGGTTTATCCAGGGCTAACGCCAGGGTTAGCACTTTGGAGCCTGTGTAGGGGATTCGCATCATCTCCAACAAAGCCGGAATTTGAGCCTCTCGTGCATCTCCGAAGTGGCTCTCACAGATATTGAAACAAATATCCGGTTGATAGCGTTCCAATTCCTCCACCAGGCGAAGATCACCCTCAAAAAATTCTGCCTCGTAACCGCCGGAGCGGATGGCATTCACAATAGCATTGACGGTTGATTCAGAATCCAGATCATCCCACTGATCGGCCGGCATTTCCTCCCAGCGGGGAGCATTTTTCTTCAAATTGGCCAAAACGGCGATTTTTTTCTTCATTTTGTAATCTTACTCACATTTCAAAAAGAATATCCATGCCTTGACGCGGCATGGAATTTGCAAAACGATAATACCCATCCGAATTCACAATTGCAAGTATACTCAATATCAGATAAAAGAAAAGAGGTCATTTGGAGCAACTATGGAAAATTCAGAAATTTCCCACTTAATTCGCTCCCATTTGCTGGAATCGGGCAATCCGGTGATTTTGAATGACAAAATTTATCTCTGTTGGCTGGGTGATCATCCGCCATCCATTATTTCGGATTTGAATTGCTGGGATGTAGAACATCCAATCCAGTTTGAGCTGCTTGAAAATGATTTATGGATCTATTCTTTCGAATTACCGTGGGGGTCTTACATTGAGTATGCCTTTCTCCGCAATAATCGCCGCATTCACGATCCTCACAATCCTCACCGCACACCCAATGGGATGGGAAAATTCAATCACTTCTTCACCTTCCCATCCTCCGAGATGGAAAATTTCCTCCCCAAAGAACCGCCCCCGCTCAAAGGCAGCCTGACCAGCCTGCGCCTCCCCACAAATCAACTGCTGGCCGGTAAAAAGCGCAAAGTCCATTTTTACCAACCCCCAACGAAGGAACCCGTCCCTTTGATGGTGATGTGGGATGGTAAAGAATACCTGGAACGGGCATTCCTCCCCTACCTGATCGAAGAACTGGTTGAATTGGGAAAAATTCAGCCCGTTGCCCTGGCATTAATTGAAAATGGCAGGCGCTACCGCACGATGGAATATTTTTGCTCCGAAGCAACCCTCGGATTTATGCAAATGGCGGTGATCCCGGCCGCATTGCAGCATCTGAACATTCTCTCCCCATACGATGAAAAAGGCAGCCTGGCTATCGGCGGCGCTTCGCTGGGCGGGTTAATGGCGTTCTATGCCGCTTTGCGTTTACCGCAATGGTTTGGTAAAGTGCTGTCCCAATCCGGTGCATTCGCCATTGGCGATCAAAAACTGGTGGTGTGGAGCTTGATCGAGCATCAAGAAACCCTGCCGCTCAAGATCTGGCTGGACTGTGGAATGTTCGAATCCCTGCTGGAAACAAACCGCCAAATGGCAGCGTTGCTCGACCAAAAAGGGTATGAATTTCAATATAGGGAAAGTCCCAGCGGTCATAATTACCCGGCCTGGCGGCGACTGTTGCCGGAAGCCCTTATCAACCTTTTCGGTCAGTAAATCATGCCCGAAAATCCCGCTTCACCCACAGCAGGCTTTCCAGTCCGGCGGGTTTACATTTGCGGTAACGGCAAATGCACTGACCGCCCGGCCGCCCAAAGGGTATTTGAACATTTGCTTTCGTTAATTCAGGCATACCATCTGGATGATTTTGATGCCCCCGCCCGTGTCAAGTGTCAACTGGCAGGCTGCCTGGATGTTTGCAAAAATGGGGCAACAATGGTGATTCAACCGGATGGAATTTACTACTGGAACATTGATGAAAAAAGTGCGGAAAGAATTTTCTTTCAACATTTGCTCAACAATCAACCGGTTGAAGAGTTAATATACAGGCCAAATGATTAAACCAAAATTTCGTGTAAGTATGCTTTTCCGAATTAAAAAACTTAAAATTCACCACGAATTTGTCCAGACATCATCAAAAATACTTGACTCCGATTGCCAATTTTCCTATAATAAAAGTGCAGGGAGCTCAAAGGAATTGATGGCTCCTCGACGGGTAACCGGGAGTTTTTGGTAAAACTGAGAATTTGAGGGTCAAACCTTAAAAACAGATTACCTAAAAAGACTGTGTACAGTCACCCCGGAAGGTGCATTCGCTTCCTGGTGGGTTGCGGAAAACCCCTTCCCCTGAAAAAACGGGAAGTAAAAGCCAGAGAAGGATGCCCAAGGAAAACGACGAGGAACGCAAGTAGGTTACTTTGAGCCCCTGCTCATTCCACCCCCGGTCGAACAGCCGGGGGTGTTTGTTTCATTTATCCTTAACTTTCCCCTTCAATACTTCCGGCTTGAGCAGTCCAACAAACGGCAGATTGCGATAGCGTTCGTTGTAATCCAACCCATAGCCAACCACAAAACGATCCGGCAGGTCAAATCCTTTGTATTTCAACGGGATGTCAATCAAGCGGTGTGCCGGTTTGTTGAATAACACACACACTTCCAGGCTGGCAGGGTTGCGATCCCGCAGGCTGCGCAGCAGATAACCCAGCGTCAGGCCTGTATCAACCACATCTTCCACAAACAACACATGCCGACCATCAATGGGAATTTCCAGGTCTTTGATTAGCCGCACCATCCCCCGCTGACGGGCTTCGGCGGAGTAGCTGGCAACCGCCAGAAAATCCACCTCATTGGGAATGGTGATGACCCGCAACAAATCAGCCATCAGGAAGAGGACGCCCTTTAAAACCCCCACCAGCACCGGATTTTTATCCGCATAATCTTGAGAAATCTGCTCCCCCAGCTGATTAACTTTCTGACGAATTTGTTCTTCCGTAATCAGGATTTCACGAATATCCCTGCCGAGTTCGCCGTATTTTGCCAGAATATCGTCATTCGTCATCGTTTCGCTTTTGAGCCTCCGTCCCTTGCAAATGATTGGCTTCGTCAAACAATCCATATTTGACCATTAAGTCGCGCATCTCCCGTCGTTTGAGCAGTTTGATTTTGATGTGCGGGTACAACTGGTTCATCAGCCGGATTTTTTTGTTTTTGCGGGTGGACAGCTGCGGTCTCAGCGTGGTAAGTTCAATGTATAAATCCTGCTCCGGCAGGTAAAAGTCTGGGGAAAAGGCAAGGGTGACATTGCCATTCTCGTCCCATTCCAGAGGAAAAGTGTGCGGTTCATATTCCCAGCGAATTCCGTAAAAATCTAAAATACGGGCAAAAATTTCCTCTGCCGGATGTGCAAACACAGGTCTTTTTTGTTCATCCTGCGACAATGAAAGAATACCTCTTTCTCTCGATAAAATTCTCTGAAGGGTCAGACGGTGATTCTGCTCAACACATGGCAGATCATTTCGGCAGCCACTTCGCAATTGATCCTTCCCGTGTTGATAACCAGATGATACAAACAGGGGTCATTCCAATCCACCTGATAATAGCGCGCAAGGTACAATTTTCGCGCCCGATCACTGGCCAAAATTTGCGCTCTGGCAGCTTTCGGATTGACCTTCTTTTCCTCCACAATCCGTTGGATACGCACCTCTTCATCCGCAACAACACGCACGTGAAATACCCGTGGATGTCCTCTCAGGACAACCTGTCCCGCCCTGCCGATGATCACCACTCTGCCGGCATCGGCCAGTTCATGCAGCACCTGACTGACAGCGTTTAAGTAATCCTGTTGTTGCTGGCCGGTGGGATTGACCCCCAGCAAACCCAGTTCATCAATCATTGCCAGAGCAACTTCCGGCGCTCCTGCGCGCAAGGCCGCCTGATTAATCAGGTCCCGCCAGACCAACTGATACCCCATCCGCTCGGCGATCAGCCTGCCAATCACCGAACCCCAACTGCCCATCTGACGGGAGATGGTTACAACATCCATAACAAAATTATAGCATGTCCCTGTTTTAGTTCGTGGTATGATTCATTCGTGATTAATTATCCCCTATCCTCAGCGAGGTGAGCAACATGAACCCGCGGTTAAAATTCCCCTATGAATTTATCGGCGAAATTCTCATCACTCAGGAACAAATCCAGCAGCGAGTGGCTGATTTAGGTGAACAGATAACACAGGATTACCAACATAGCGATAAGTTGCTGCTATTGGGCTTACTGCGGGGTAGTGTGATGTTCATGACTGACCTGATGCGCCACATCCGCCGCCCGATGACCATGGACTTCATGCTGGTTTCTTCCTACGCCGGCACCCAATCCAGCGGTTTTGTGCGCATTGACGCCGACCACAAAACCAACATCTATGGTTGGGATGTCATCCTGATTGACGATATTGTGGATACCGGTTACACCCTTTATACGGTTCGCAAATTACTTTTAGAACGCCAGCCCCGCAGCCTGAAAATTTGCGCTCTGCTGGACAAAAAGGCTCGCCACAAAGTTGATATCCACATTGATTATCTGGGCTTTGAAATACCCGATTATTTTGTGGTCGGTTATGGACTGGATATTGACGAAAAAGGGCGCAATCTGCCTTATATTGCATCGGTTGATCTGGAAAAATACAAAAAACTCTACGCGACAGAAACAGGGGAAAAGTGAGGTATTATGAAAAAAAGAATTGGGGTTCTTACCACAGGAGGAGATAGCCCGGGTATCA
The DNA here is from genome assembly GCF_053501535.1 of Bellilinea sp. NCBI lineage: Bacteria > Bacillati > Chloroflexota > Anaerolineae > Anaerolineales > Anaerolineaceae > Bellilinea > Bellilinea sp. The sequence goes on from NZ_JBRCOK010000054.1 coordinate 16,388, forward strand.
ATGCCGCCCTCCGTGGGCTAGGCAAGGCTGCCTCGGGGGTGTATGGAATGGAAATCATCGGTTTTCAAGACGGTTTTACCGGAATGGCGCAGGGATTGACCGTTGAGCTGGAAGGTTCGGCATTTTCTGGCATTCTCACCACCGGCGGCACCATTCTCGGCACCAACCGCGACCGACCCGACCGCGTTATCATTGATGGCGTTGCGAAGGATGCCACCGACCAGATTCTGGAAAATTATAAAAAGTTGAAGCTGTATGCGCTGGTCTGCATCGGCGGCAGCGACGCTCAAAACAGCGCATATTACCTGATGCAGCGCGGCCTGAACGTCATCACCCTGCCAGTTACAATTGACAATGATTTGACCGGTACCGATACCTCCATCGGGTTTGATACTGCTGTGGAAGTGGCTGCCGAAGCAATTGACCGATTACACAGCACCGCCATCAGCCATCACCGCATCATCATTGTAGAAATGATGGGACGCGAAACCGGCTGGCTGACCCTGGCCGCCGGCATTGCTGGAGGGGCGGATGTGATTCTCATTCCGGAAATTCCCTACCACACCGAAAAAGTGGCCGAAGCCATTCTGCAGCGCAGCCACAAAGGTAAGCGCTTTTCTCTGGTTGCCGTTTCCGAAGGTGCCATTTCTCAAGAAAGTGTGCGTTTCTTTGAAAAAGCCCGCCTCGCCAACCGCCGTCTGCGGCAGGGAGAAGAACAATCCGAGATTGAACAGAGGCTGGGCACCATTGAAAAACGTGCTGCGGGTGATACCCTGCATCTGGCCAACCGTTTGGAAGACTTTACCAAACTGGAAACCCGCATTACGATTTTGGGTTACCTGCAACGCGGAGGTACACCCTCAGCAACTGACCGTGTCCTTGCCACCCAGCTAGGAACCGCCTGTGCCGCTCTCATTCAGGAAGGTGTTTTTGGCGTGATGGTCGGGACGCGCTCCGGCACGGTGGTGACCACTCCGCTGGCTGAAGTGGCTAATCAGACAAAGGCTGTCCCGCTCGACCATGCCTGGATCCAGGGCGCACGGTTGGTTGGCGTCAGTTTAGGAGACTGAAAATCCCCCTCACAAGGTGGTGGGAGGATTGAATCTTATCCTCAGTCTTTAATGGATGGAGAATTTTGGTAGTTTTGAGGAAAAAAATGAGCTCGATCCGTATTACCGTTTGTCAACTGCGCGATGACCCAAAGGGTTTAGCCGAAGACTGGGCAGGTCTGGTTGACCATGTCAAGCAAAATCACAGCGATCTGGTGCTGTTACCCGAAATGCCCTTTGCGCCTTGGGTCATGCTGGAAGATCAGCCTTCTTTGCAGAAATGGGTTGAATTTGTCCACCAGCATGACCAATGGATGCAACGGCTGCCGGAACTCAACCCGGCGGTAGTTTCCGCCACACGTCCGGTGATCAGCAACGGCCGCTGGTTGAATGAAGCCTTTCTCTGGGATGCCGAAAATGGCTACCGTGCTGTTCACCACAAAACCTACCTCCCCGACGAACCCGGCTTCTGGGAAGCCGCTTGGTACGACCGTGGGCCTGTTCAATTCATCCCAACCAACACCCGTTTTGGGAAGGTGGGTTTTTTAGTGTGTACTGAAATTTGGTTCACGGAACATGCCCGCAGTTACGCCCATCAAGGGGTACGGATTTTGCTTTCTCCGCGTGCAACCGAAAAAGCCACTACCGATAAATGGGTAATGGGCGGCCGCGTTGCCGCCGTGATGAGTGGGGCTTATTGTCTTTCCTCCAATCGTTGGGGGGCAACAGGAGCGGGTTTTGATTGGGGCGGCAGCGGTTGGGTCGCCGAACCGGATCAGGGTGATTTGCTGGCAGTTACCGACCAACAAAAACCATTTGTTACCGTTGAAATTGACCTTTCCAAAGCCGACCATGCCAAAAATGGTTATCCGCGTTATGTGAAAGAATAACCACAGCCAGCAATTTTCTTTTGAGACCAAATTCAACCTTTAACCGCAACCCGCACAGGGTTTTTGGGTTTAACCCTGAGAGGTATCAACCAGCCATGAATCCCTTACGCTTCCGCTCACCTAGTCTTCAAAACCATTTGTTGGAAATTTTCTGGTCGGGGAATCCCACCTGTTTAGCCAGTGAGGTAGAAAGCATCCGACAGACGCTTTTATCTCTCGATGAACCCGTATTTGTTCTGACCGATGGGAAGAATGTATGGGTGGCCAGAGAAGGTAGGCTGAGCGCAGCCGATCAAAATTCAGCCGCTCCTCACCGCTGGCTGGCAACCCTGCCCCCCCTCCCCATTGAAGCGCTCGGCGATCCGGCTTTCTGTCATTGGCATGGCTGCCGTTATGCCTATTACAGCGGCGCCATGGCCAACGGGATCGCCTCGACCCGTCTGGTGATTGCGATGGGGAAAGCCGGTTTTCTGGCATCCTTCGGCGCGGCAGGTCTTTCGCCGGAACGCATCGAAGTGGCAATCCACGAGATCAAAACTGCCCTACCCCAAGGTCCCTTCGCCTTTAACCTGATCAACAGCCCCAACGAACCTGCCATGGAATGGCGGGCAGCCGAATTGTATGTCCAGCACAGCATCCGCACGGTGGAGGCCTCGGCCTATCTGGAAATAACACCCGCTCTGGTTTTTTACCGCGCCAGTGGTTTGAGCAGCCAGCCGGATGGTAAAATCGTTATCCAGAACCGGCTGATTGCCAAACTCTCCCGCAAGGAAGTCGCCCGTCAATTCATGCTTCCCGCTCCGGATGAATTATTGAATCAACTGGTGCAGGAAGGCAAATTGAGTGAAACTCAGGCGAACCTTGCCCGACTTGTCCCCATGGCGGATGACATCACCGTAGAAGCCGATTCGGGCGGACACACCGACAACCGCCCTCTGGTGGGTCTGCTGCCATCCATTATAACTTTGCGGGATGAAATTCAATCTCAAATGCAATACCCCGCCCCCATTCGCATTGGGGCGGCAGGCGGTATCAGCACACCTCATGCTGCCCTTGCGGCTTTTACGATGGGAGCCGCCTACATTGTAACCGGTTCGGTCAATCAGGCCTGCGTGGAGGCCGGCGCTTCTGAGCACACCCGCCGACTACTGGCACAAGCCGATATGGCCGATGTGACCATGGCCCCCGCCGCCGACATGTTCGAAATGGGTGTTAAGGTGCAGGTACTGAAGCGGGGCACCATGTTTGCCATGCGTGCCTCCAAACTGTACGAACTGTACTCCCGCTACCCTTCACTGGAGGCTGTTCCTGCTGAAGAAATCCAGAAACTGGAAAAGACCGTCTTCAAACGCCCGGTTGAAGAAATCTGGCAGGATACCGTGCGCTTTTTCCAGCAGCGCGACCCACGCCAGCTGGAACGCGCCGAAAAGGACCCCCGTCATAAAATGGCGCTGGTATTCCGCTGGTATTTGGGGCTTTCCTCGCGCTGGTCAAACAGCGGTGAAGCCGGCCGCGAGATGGATTACCAGATCTGGTGCGGACCGGCCATGGGCGCATTCAATGAATGGGTACGTGGAACTTATCTGGAAAAGCCGGAAAACCGCTCGGTGGTGGATGTTGCTCTTCAAATCCTGACGGGCGCGGCATACCTCCAGCGCATTCGTTTATTGAATATATTGGGCATCCAGACCACCCCGGAACTGGAGCGTTATCAGCCGGTTCACCAGCTGGCTGGCTCAGCCGTACAACCGGTCTAAACCTTTTTAACCGAAAGTTAATACACGGATAAACATCAACCTTTGCGGTTCTCCATCTTTGCATTGATTGACTTCAACTGACTTACCAATGGATTTCTTTAATATCAAACACTGGCTTATGACTCGCGGGCATATTGACCACAATTGTGATGATGAAATTTTCCCGCTTCTGCCACCAACCGTGTAATTGATAGCCTTCTTCCGGCAAATTACTGTGAAAATTCACTTTCCGCCATCCTTGCGGAAATTCGTCTTCCAAAGGATGTACTTCTACCATCCGGGTATCCACCGCCAGACCCACCCGCAAGGACTTCAAGGCAGATTCCTTCGCACTCCAGATCAGGGTTGTGCGCAGCGAATGCTCACGATTTGGGGCAGCAGTGACCCATTCAATTTCCTTTTCCGTAAAGTAATCCTGCAAAAATGCCGGATGCCGCTCCTCAATCCATTCCAGATCAATCCCCACAAACACATCCTTATTGGTAAGATACGCAGCTGCGGCTTGATTCTCACGATGCGAAAGACTTAAGCAACCCGGCAGGATTTGACCCTCTACAAAAACCACCGGATTGCCATTGATGTGATTCTCAATACTGATTTCAGTCAGCGGTTTACCGGCCAGCCGGGGTGAACAACGTAATAACAACTGCTTTGCCGTCCACCTGCCACTTAGCCATTCCCTGCGCCGTTTGGGGAAACGCATCCCGATCAGCATTTCCTTTTCTGTCGGGGATAGCCACATCCAATCCGAAACGGTGAGGTCTCCCCAATCCGGGGAAACCTCACCCATGCACCACATGATTTGGACAAGGCTCTGCGCTTTAGAGCGTAGCATCCGTGCCGTTCACCAGCAACTTCATCGGTTTCAACAAAGCCGCATCCACCGAATACGGTAAAGCCACTGTGCGGTAATCTTTGACTTCCAGATACAGCGTGCCATTCTCATCCACCAGTCGGGCGTCGAATGAAACACTTCCATCCGATAACCGCATCGGAACCACCTCAGCAAATAAAGGTTTGCCGGGTTGGGGTCGGTTCCTATACAGAACCAGCTTGCCAATCGAACGCGGCAGCGCCAGTGTTCCGGTAGCGCCAGCTTCCCAGACGCCGGCAGTTTGCAAAATCGCTTCCAGCAAAATGGGCATCGTCACCAGGGTAACCGGCTGTTCTGTGATGGATGGCAGAGATTCCCTTACTTTGCCTAACACCTTACCGCCATCCCGTTGAACGCCTTCCAAAACCTGAAAGGACGGGCCATGGAAGTAGAGGCGGTAAATTTCCTCACCGGCAACCGTATAAGCTCCATTCCAGCGGGGAGGCTGGGCAGCAGCCGATGCCGGCCTGGTGGATTGAGGATTCAGGTATACCTTACCGGCAAAGTGCTGGACAACTTCATTCGGGCGAGTTTTCGCCGCCAGGGTAGATTCCAGGCACACATCGGCAACCAGACCCTTACGCTCACGGACCACCCGCGCTTTCCAGGTAATTCGACGAGGTTCGTTACGATAAAACTTGAATGGAGCCAGGAACTGAATATCTTCCAGCCGTTCAACCTCAA
>NZ_JBRCOK010000055.1:0-7750 GCF_053501535.1 Bellilinea sp.
GAGCCAACACCGCTAAACAAAAACCCTGCTGGTGTGGTTAGCAGGGCTCTGTTCTCTCGTGATAGAATATTCACGGGGTGAGCAGCGCACTCTGCTTGCCTCACCGTGAGCGTGCCACCCACACGGCTCACGGAACGCCCCGGTCGGGCGCACAACGCCTGATTGGGGCGTTGTGTTTGAGGCGTCTGTATGGGGTTGGGAAGGTGCTATGGGGAGTATAGCAAATAATTCCAACCATGTCAATAACTTGGAATTATTTATTCATTAAAAGAATGGCATTCGCCACCAATTAGCTATTGTTTGTTAATGTTTATCCCGCCAAAGCACCATTCTTTGGGACGTAAGGAATACCCTTCTCGTCAAATATCTTTCGTCCTTGTTTTCCTTTTCTTCTATAAATCTCTGCACAATAAGCAATATCTGCTTCATCATAAAGTATTCTCTCACCCCCTAAATCTATCTCTCGAGACACTTCCGAAATAATGCCTTTTTTAAACCATCTATAGATAGTGGATGGATTTAGACCGTATTTTTCAGAAGCGTTGGGTAGGCTAATACCCATTCCTCTTAAGTGTTGGTGTTTTTTATATTCCGGTAAATCTTCTTTCCGAGTCACAACCACTTCGCGCACTTCATCTTCGCTCACCACCATCTCACCTGCGACCATTGCAGCCCTGATTTTACCCCTCTCAACTATCTGGCGCAAATAGGCTTCGTCCAGCCCGTATTTGCGGGCGGCTTCGGAAAGTGGGATGAGTGTGGGAAGCGTAACCATGCCTGACCTCTCAAAAACACAAAACGCACCCAGGGATCCATCGGGTGCGTTGCTCGGTACAGGGATGGAATCCCTGTGTAGTGCCCCCGGCAGAACTCGAATCTGCAACCTTTTGCTCCGCAAGCAAACGCTCTGTCCAATTGAGCTACGAGGGCGTGCTGTTAATATACCGCGCCCGCCCCAAATCGTCAAGTGTTGCGCTTGAGCCGAACTCCAATTTTTTTACTTCCACTTTATCTTCTCTTTACCCGTTTTTTATTCAAATTACGCTCAACTTGTTTTACGCTTGGTGTACCACATACTTTGTTGAAGTGGTAAGAATTTTGATATGTTGCATGGAGAGGATTATGAAACAAATCAAATGGCAAATTCTGAAATCGGATAAAAATCAAACTACCCTCCTGTTCCGTTTGGCGCGTGCCTTTGTGCTGCTGGCGTTTGGCACGGTGCTGCTGGTCGGTTTGATCGCCTACTTCCAGAGCCGCGCTGCGCTCGAATCGGCGATCATGCAGCGCATCGAATCGAACGCCGAGCAAACCGAGTTGTTTGTCGAGGAATGGATGAACCAGCGCAAGGTGGAGATGGAAACGCTAGCGGGGATTGCACGCATCCGCTCGATGGATCCGACAGCGGTGCAAGAAGCCATCCTCCAGTATGCCAAACAATGGAACTGGTACGAAACCCTATTCGTTACCGATATCGCCGGCAATGCAATTGCCCATTCCAGTGGAAACAGCGCCTTGAACGTCAGCGACCGCTCCTACTTCATGGCAGCCATGCAGGGGCAAACCGTTATTGCCGAGCCAATAATTTCCAGAACGACTGGAAATGTAATCATGGTGGTTGCGGCTCCGCTTTACGATCCGCAGAATCCCAAACAGGTGATCGGTATGGTGGCGGGTTCCCTACCGACCACGGCATTTCAGGCGGTGCTTGAAAATGCCTGGCTGGGTCAAAGCGGGGATGCCTACCTGATCAACAAAGCCGGTTATATGATCACCCCGCCGCGCTTTGCCGAGGAGATGAAGCAACTCGGTTTGTTCGAGGAGCGCCCGGAACTGGAAGTGAAGGTGCAAACCCTTGCCGCCGAAAAAATCCTTCGTGGTGAACATGGCATCGAACGCTATCCGGATTACCGCGGTGTACCGGTGTATGGCTCGTACATGACTCTTGATAACGGCTGGGGGGTGATTGTGGAACAGGATGTGGCTGAAGCCAACGCACCGGTCAATCAGCTGCGCAATATCATCCTGCTGGTGGGCATTGCCGTTCTGGCGGTTGGCGCAACGGTTGGGATTGTGCTGGCACGCAACCTGGCCAACCCGATCAAAGCCATGGCAAGAACCGCACAGGGATTGGCGCAGGGTGATATTCAACAGGAAGTTGCTTTTACCAGCCGCGATGAGGTCGGCATTTTAGCCGATTCGTTCCGTGCGCTGATCGCTTATCAGAAGGAAATGGCGCAGGCAGCCGAAAAAATTGCCGCCGGTGATTTGACGGTTCAGGTTCAGCCGGTTTCCGAAAAGGATGTCTTGGGGCAGTCCTTTGCCAAAATGATCACCAAATTGCGCCAGCAGGTGGAGCATTTGCAAATCAGCGCGCTCAGCCTGAAAGCAGCCGCCGGGCAGCTGGCAGCCGCATCCAGCCAGGCCGGGCAGGCCACCACCCAAATTGCCGCTACAGTTCAACAGGTGGCAGCCGGTGTCGGTCAGCAAACCGAATCGGTCAGCCGCACGGCGAGTGTCATGGATCAAATGGCGCACACCATTGACGGTGTGGCACGCGGTGCGCAGGAACAGGCTCAGGCGGCTGCCCGCGCGACACAACTGTCTGCCCAGTTGCATCGGGCTATTCAACAGGTGGCTGAAATTGCCCGTTCCGTTTCTCAGGGCGCGGCCGCCGCATCGCAGGCAGCTGCCCATGGACAGGATACCGTTCGTCATACCGTTCAGGGAATGCAGTCCATCCGCGAGAAAGTAGATCTCTCGGCTGAAAAGATTGCCGAAATGAGCAACCGCTCCAATCAGATTGGCGTGATTGTGGAAACCATTGAAGACATCGCCTCTCAAACCAATCTGCTGGCGCTGAACGCTGCCATTGAGGCGGCCCGCGCCGGCGAGCACGGCAAGGGCTTTGCCGTGGTGGCCGATGAGGTGCGCAAACTGGCGGAACGCTCGGCAAACGCTACCCGCGAAATTGGCGCATTGATCAAAGCCATTCAGACTTCGGTCAATGAAACGGTCAACGCCATGCTGGAAAGCGCGCAGGAAGTTGAAAAAGGTGTGGAATCGGCCGGAGAAGCCGGTAATTCTCTCCAGCAAATCCTGCAAACCGTAGAGCAGGTCAATCAGCAGGCCCAGCAGGCTGCACGAGCCGCGGCTGAAATGGAAAGGGCTGCCAACGAAATGATCGCTGCGGTGGATTCGGTTTCGGCAGTCATTGAAGAAAATACGGCGGCTACCGAGCAAATGTCGGCCAGTTCTTCGGAAGTGACCATGTCCATCGAAACGATCGCCAGCGTCAGCGAGCAGAACAGCGCCGCCATTGAAGAGGTTTCGGCTTCGGCGGAAGAGATGAGCGCACAGGTCGAAGAAGTTTCGGCTTCGGCGCATTCACTTTCTGAAATGGCAGAAGTGTTGGAAAAGGTGGTCGTACAGTTCAAACTGTAAAATTTGGTTGCCAAATCCCAAAAGGATGGGTGCTTTGCGGCGCGAATGTAACGCAAAGCATCCTTAACTTTCTGAAAGGGAGACCGATATAAAAAAGGCAGACTTTGCTTGCCCGTAAACCTCAGTTTGGCATAATTTACTTCTCAATCGAAAATAAGAATTTTCAACCCCCACCGTACCTCCCCCAAAACCGCTGAAACGGTTTTGGAGGAGACAGGAGGGGGCAACTATATTCCCAACCCGTTTTTTCACCTGGGTTGAACTCACGCTGGTGAACTTATTTGTTCGCCACTCAACAGGTTGAAAAGGTTTTTCCTGCCTTAACTACCCAGCCGGGCGATTCCTTCGTAAAGCAGGTTCAATTCCCGAATCAATTCTGCCTGACGTTGAGCCATGTATTGATACAGCGTCAACCGGCCGCTTTCATCCAGCGTGCTGATCAGCACCCCCAGCCGGTAGCGGTTCGCCCCCAGTTCGGGGCGTACATTGCGGATAATTCCGCGCAGGTTCAAATTGCCGGAAGAAGTAGCAGGAGGCAGAGAACCAGTCATTTTGACCGGCTGGCTGCTTTGCGGTAGCCCGCGGATACTCTCCCGGCTGAAGCGTTCCTCCATAGGGGTGGAACCGGAAAGAGGCGCCGTATGGGGGGTGGTTTTGTGGTTAATCGGCAGGCTGAAGCGCACTTGAATCTCACCCCCAACCGGGTAAAGGCGCGGGTGATACAGGCTGCGCTCCAGATAAATCCCCAAACCCTGTGTGGAAAGGTCTTTGATGGCGGCGTTGACTTCCTGATAGCCGGATCTGGCGCGTAGAAAGACCTGTACCGGCACTTCCGGCTCGACCCGAATCTGAGCGCGGTGAACGAACGGCCGCGGTATTGGCTCAAAGTTCCCCAGCAGGGCTTTGCGGCTGGCCAGTTGAATACCGATCACCTGCCCCGATAGGGTCAACTGCAGCGCTTCCAACTCCACAACGGTGTTATGGGTCAGGTACAGGCAGGCAATTTGATTTTTATGCGTTCCGACCAGAATCCCCTGTTCTTCAACGCGTTCAATCCACCCGTCGTTGATGACCGGCATCCCGCGGTAATGGTTCAACAGGCGGATGGGGATGCGGCGGTTGGCATATTCCCAAAATATGGGGATCAGGTTTTGGGGAGGTGGATTCATGCAGCCATCCTCTGCCGGGGCAAAGTTGGTTACCAGCGCGGCGGTCGGTTAAGGGTCAGGTCGGTTGGGTCAATCGCCTTGTGGTTGATGCGGATTTCATAATGCAGGTGCGGCCCGGTGGAGTTGCCGGTATTGCCCGAAAGGCCGATCACCGTACCGGCAGCCACCTGCTGACCGACGCTGACCGGGATGCTGGAGAGATGAGCGTAATAGGTGCGGTAGGGCCCGTTTTCAACGATCACCAGATTGCCATAGCCCTGATCGTTCCAGCCGGCATAGACCACCCGCCCATCCATGGTTGAACGCACGGGCGTTCCCACCGGCACGCCAAAGTCGAGCCCGTTGTGATGGGCGTGGTACGCCTGGGTCAACCGTCCGCCAACCGGCCGCCCCCACGGCACGGGGGAGGGTTCGCCTGCGGCCAGGGGAGCAAACATGGACCCGCCGTTCAGGAGGTTGGCTGCCCCCACACTGCCAGCCGCGCTGTTCTGTTCAGCCTGACGGGCAATTAACTGCTCCAGCAGCATCAGCAGCAGCGGCGGGAGTAAATCACCGCCGGCTGCCGGGCTGCTGCCCAGTCCGCCGCCGGAAAGCATCAGGGCTGCCAGCAAGTTCTGAAATTCACTGTTTTGAGCCGGGGCGGCGGAGGAGGTCAGCACAGGGGCTTGCGCCGCCCTGCCCGCCGGATAAAGCGGCAAAAGTGGAGAAAACAGAGAATCACTCATGACGCGTTCAGTTTAACGGATTGGCAAAGTTTCGTCTGTAAATTGGACGTTAAAAATGGGTCATCCCTGCATAAAAAATGGGGTTATGGTTCAGGGTTTTCGGCCTTTATCCATTCTTTACGGGATTTTCAGCAAGCTTTTATTGGCATTTTCTGCCTCGATGATTAAGATGAGAAAGCAGATTAATGTGCCGGATGAATGGGTATCGATTCAAGGAAAGGTTCAGGAAACGAGATGGTGGATTCTCTGCCTGTGGTCAGCGCCCCGGATTTGAAGATTCGCAAAACGCTGGGGCGTACCTGTTTAGACGAGAATCGGTTGGAAGAAGCCGCGCAATTGTTCAGCGCGATCTTGCAGGATTATCCCGACGATGTTGATTCATTGGTAGCGATGGGTAATCTCTACTTGGCTGCCGGACAGGGTGAGCAGGCGCGCCGCTTTTACGAACGCGCATTGTGGCTTGACCCGCACAACGAGGAACTGCGCCGCCAGATTGAAAAGGCGTGGAGCGAATCCTGGAACCTGCAAAATGAGCCCTTACCCAATGATCCGGCTTCGGTGGGGCAGCTGCTGCAACGCCTGACCGGGCGGCAGAAGGAGATTGGCGAGGAGGAATTGAACCGAGCCGCCGGCATTCTCTACCGCATCCTCCACGCCGAGAATCCTGCTCAGGAAATTGCTGCGCGCCTGGATGAGATGGATGAAATCCTGCCGGCTTTGCTGGAAATCAACATCCGTCAGGCACAGGCGGATGGCAATGCCGAAGTAGAGCAGGCGCTGCGCGCTTTGCAATCCACCCTGCAGGCTCACATGGTAGAGCGGGCTGCCAGCCAGCCCGAGGGGGAGGAGATTGCCGTTCCTTTTGGGCAGTGGAAGGTGCTGCTGCTGGAAAGTGAAGCATTCGGGCGGGCGAATCGCATCGCGCTGCTGGAGGCGGCGCTTCAGCAGGCCGGCGCGCAGGTTGAGCGCAGCCTGCCGGATTGTCTGCAATCGGGTGAATTGCCGGATTTGATGATTGCAGCGAACCCGCACCTGAAACCGGAAAACATGGAAGGCATTGCCCGCCTGACCGGTATGGGGGTGCCGCTGCTGGTGGATTTGGAAACCGATTTTGAACAACTGCCGGTCACTCACCCTTCCTATGCTTCGTTTGGTCTGGGAACTCCAGCCCGCGGCAAGGCTTACGCATCCGCTCTGCTGCTGGCTGACTGCATCACCGTCCCCTCGCCCTTACAGGCTGAATCGCTGCGCAGTGCCGGCAGGCCGGCGGTGTATGTGCCGGATGGCTGGATGCGCACCAATTTCCTCTGGCTGCAGGAAGGTGAGCAGCGAGAGGCTGTTCATCTCGGCTGGGTGGCCAATCCCAGTCAGAGTGAGGATCTGGCGTCCATCCGCAGGGCGGTTATCCGGGTGATGCGCGAGTTTCCACAAACCCGCCTGGTTGTCATTGGGGATTATCAGGCCTATCATCTCTTTGATATTCTGCCGGAAAACCGGCGGATGTATTTGCCGATGACCGGCGTTGAGGAATTTCCCTATCTGCTGGAGCAGGTGGATATTCTCCTGATTCCGCTGCGCAACCACCCTTATAACGATTCGATTTCCGATCAAATTTTGGTGGAAGCGGGCATCAAAGCCATACCCTGGGTAGGCAGCCCGGTTGTGCCGTTCAGCCGCTGGATGGCGGGGGGAAGACTGGCCGGCTGCATTGATGAATGGCATCTGCACCTGCGGGAACTGGTCATGGATGCCGATCACCGTCAATCCATGGGTATGCTGGGACGAAAGATGGCGCTCAGCCGCGAGGCGAGCGAAGTAACCCTGCTGTGGCTGCGTACGCTGGAAAAAACCATTCGCTCCGCCAAAACAGCAAAACTGACAGAAGCGGGGAGGCCGACGGCGTGAAGATTACTTTTGTCCACTCCACCCTGCCGGAGGATGAATACCGTGTGCACATCCGCTGCAACAATCCAGCCTCAGCCCTGCAAGCCAGCGGCCGTCATACCGTTCATTTTCTGCCTTTGGAGGAATTCTTTCACAACAGCCCGGCAGCCGTTGAGGTATGTACCTCTGCTGATGTGATTATCCTGCACCGTTACCTGTTTGAGAACACACTGGCAGGCGTAGCCCGCTGGCGGGCGCGCGGTAAAAAAGTGTTGGTGGATATTGACCTGAGTGTGGAGCACCTGGAATCAGACCACCCCGGGTTTTCTTTCTGGTGCAAGGGTATCTTACCCCTGCCGTTCAAAAACGGCTCACGCCCGGTTTTTCCACCCCCTGCCGAGCAGTTGAAATGGTTGTTCAAAATGGTGGACGGCATCCTTGTACCCACCCCCCAGTTAGGCCGCGATTATTTCCCATACGGGCGGGTACAATTGCTGGCGGATTATTTGAATACCAACGAATATCTGG
>NZ_JBRCOK010000056.1:0-33347 GCF_053501535.1 Bellilinea sp.
GCAGAGCGCAGCCCTAAAGCAAGTTGAGCGCGGAATTGCTGTACTTCTGCCTCAATCTCTTTTCGTTCTTCCAGCCATGGCAGGCTATAGCCGTTCTGACGCAACAGCGAAAAAACCATGCGCCATTCGGGCGGTTCAAAAGGATTTTCCTGCCATTGCAACGGTTTACCCTTACCGGGCAGGTTATCCCATTGACCGCTTTCAATTGCCGAGCGTATTTTTTCTTCGGCGACCCATTCAAAGATGTTCATCTTTCAGCCCAACCTGACGAAACCTGTTCAGGGCACGTTGTAGGTGGCCCGCAGGCCGCCCTGCCAGTCGTATAAGGAAACCAAATCGCCGCTACGAAAAACAGCTTGGTTTGAACCCCAGAACAATTCCATCACCGTATTGTTGCCCGCGCGGCTGTACAAACGCACAGCGCCGCCTTTGTTCAACAGCAGGTAGGGAAAGACATACTCCGCCCCGCGCCCGTTGCTGATCTTCCAGCCGGTCAGCAGCAATTCGCCTTCACCCACCCGCCTCAGGAGGACGGCCTCGTTTTGCAAATCCCCTGCGCCGATCACGGTTTCAATCAGGATGACCGGTTCATCTGCGGGAGGCAAAGTGGCATCGCCAGGCAGAGCCGGCTGGATGGAATTGCCGGCAGGGGGAATACCACCCGTGCCGCCCACACTGACCGGCAGCGGCTGTACCGGGCGCAGGCTGCGATCCCACAACAGTAAAACGGTCAGCGTAGTCGCCGCCGAGATGATGATATTCAGAATCAAAAAGGGAATAATGCGTTTCCAGCTTCTCATAACGGGAAGGCACGTCTTTCCATTCAGGAAGTAAAGGTTATTCGTTAGATAGAATCATAGCATACTTTTCCAGTAAAATGAGGGCAGAGGAAGTACCCAATGCCTTATCTGATTGACGGACACAACCTGATTCCGCACATTGGCGGCCTGCGGCTGGAAAGCCCGGATGATGAACAGCACCTGATTCGCCTGCTGCAGGCATTTGCCTCAACCCGGCGGCAAAAAATTGAAGTGTACTTTGACCGCGCCGCCGTGGGCAAAGCCGGGCATCAGTCCTTTGGACAGGTTACCGCCCACTTTGTGGTGCGGGAGATGACTGCCGATGCCGCCATCTCTGCCCGCCTCAAACAACTGGGAAAATCGGCAACCGGTTGGACGGTGGTCAGTTCCGACCGCGAGGTTCAGGCTGCTGCCCGGCGCTGGGGAGCGCAGGTTCTTCCCAGTGATGAATTTGCCCGCCAGTTGATCAACAGTCAGCGCCGGCCGCAGCGGGAAGAAAAACCCCAGCCAACCGCCGCCGAGGTTGAAGAAATGCTGCGTTTATTCAAAAAGAAGCGGAATGAAAAATCGGACTGAATTATAAGAAAACTCTTATAGATTTTTAATACAATTTGGACAAAATTAGTGTATATTAGCAATGACACCAACACTTACTGGTAGATGGTGTCAATCCACCCAAAAGGCCGTTCAGCGTGTCCCCCCCACGTTGAAACACAAGCCTTCGGTGGAGTTCCCTCCCTGAGGATCGGCAGGCGTGTCCCCCCCACGCCTGCCGGTTCGTTTACATCAAGTTAAAGATTGTCATCTTGCATCGTGGAAATGCCAATGCTATAATCCGGCATGATCAAAGCCCCCGTAGCTCAAAAGGACAGAGCGAGGCACTCCTAACGCCGAGGTTGTGGGTTCGACTCCCGCCGGGGGCACCAGTATTTCAATAAAAGAAACCCCGCAAGACTTCATGCGGGGTTGTTTTTTGTGAAGTGAGGATTGGTTCAGTTACCGAATTCTCCGCCCTCTTCGTCGTCATCAAGATCAATTTCGATCTCGGTTTCCTCGTGTTTGCGGCGCACCCACAGGAGTAGCACCTGTCCCTGCTCGGTTTCCACCGACTGAGCCGCCATGATCGGTACGCGTTCTTCCATGCCCAGCGGGTTACGGTAATGAAGGTAGATGTGATTTTGCCTGTACCAGGCACGGTGGCAGCGCTCGACCAGCGCCGCGCCGTTGAAGGTTCGCAGGCGGGTCAGCGCCAGGTCATACAGCGATGGGCTTTCATTCAAACCCAGCGCCCACCCATCATCAATCGTTTCAAAGTCGGGGGTTGGCCCTTCAATAATTGTGATACGATCGTCCATTTTTTCTTACTCCAAGCCGTTATCATACCACAATTTCAGCAACCTGCGCTTTCAAATTTACAAGGTTGCATTGGAAACCTTTTTTACTGATAAAAGTTTTACATTTCTCTGATTCAATAACAATAAAAAAAACCTAAAATCGGCTGTAAATTACCTCATTGGATGAGGCAATGAATCAAAACTGGAGGAACAAAATGAGCATTTACTGGATCAATCCCTATGCCCGCCGTATGGCTCGCCGTCACTGGATGGAACGCATGGCAGAGGACTGGCAGGAAGAACAGGGGCAGGTTTTCTTCCCGGCCGATGTGCTGGTTTCCGAAAACGGCTATACCATTACTGCTTTACTGCCCGGTGTCCAGGCAGACGACCTGAACATTCAGGTGGTGGATAATCGCGTTACGATTCAAGGGAACCTGAAAAACGACCGGCAGGAAAATGCCGAGTATTTGCTGGCCGAACGCCCCAGCGGACGCTTTTGCAAGACGATTGACCTGCCCGAAGCGGTGGATTCCAACAAGGCTGAAGCCAGTCTGAAAGATGGTGTGTTGACCCTGTTTGTCCCCAAAGCCGAACACGCCCGCCCCAAAACCATCAAAGTCACCGCGCGTTAATCTTACGGCAAATACAGCAGTATCCCTTTCGCAGTCCAGGGCAGGGAGGGTTACTGCTGTTTTTTTATTTTTTAAGGCCCAACCTGAGATAAAGAAGGATTGAAATCAACTCCACCATCAAATACCTCTTCCCTCCAAACTGGACAGCTCAGGGGGAACTGGTTTTTCGCTCTCCTTGCTGAGGTCATTACCGTTGTTTCGAGTACAATTAAGGCATGTCTGAAAGAGCTATATTCGATTCATTGAAAGATTTACCGCTTCCAGAAGTGCGTTTCTACCCCGAAACCGGCTCAACCAATCAAGACGCTTTGGATTGGGCAGCCCAAGGAGCCCCCGATTTAGCCCTTATCGTTGCCGACCATCAAACCGCCGGCCGCGGACGGCTGGGCCGATCCTGGTTCACACCGCCCGGCGCAGCCCTGGCCTTCAGCCTGATTCTGCGTCCGGCCCTGCCGCAACCCGACCTGCTGCCGCTCTACTCGCCGTTAGGTGCACTCAGCGTCGCCATCGCGCTGGAGCAAATTTACGCCTTGCAACCCCTCATCAAGTGGCCCAACGATGTGCTGCTCAACCAGCGCAAAGTGTGCGGCGTGCTGGCAGAGTCCCTCTGGCAGGGGAATGGGTTGCAGGCAGTCGTGCTGGGCATCGGCATCAATGTTGCACCTGCTTCAGTGCCTCCCCCCGATCAAGTCCTCTTCCCGGCAACCTGTGTTGAGGATGCAGTCGGCACAACCGTCAACCGCTGGCATTTACTGGCAGAAGTGCTGAAAACGGTCATTCACTGGCGCGATTTGCTGACCACCCCTTCCTTCCTCACCGGCTGGCAGCAACGGCTGGCCTTTAAAGGGGAAAAGGTGCGGCTGGAAAATCCCGGCGGAGAAACCTTTGAAGGGATTTTGCTCGGCATCAACCCCTTCGGACATTTGCGCCTAAAAATGAACGATGACAGTGAACAAACCTTCACGGTCGGTGACCTGAAATTGAGGCCTCTCTCTTGAGCGCCTTCTCAACCGGAGGATTTAAATGTTAGATGATCTGCGCAATTCCGCTTTCGAAGAATTACCGGAGGAAGAACAGACCCCGCTACTGGATCAAATTAAGCCAACCCGCACCATCGCAGCCCGGCGCACCTTTCTAGGACTGACCGCGCCGCAGCGGTTTGTCATTGCACTGTTGCTGCTCATGATGACCTGCGTGATGGGGGTACTCTGTCTGGTGCTGACCGGACGGATCTGGGTGTAAACAATCTCACGTCCCGTTCTCGCCGTTCTTTTCCTCTTCCGCCTTTTGCAGTTCCCGCGCCGAAATCCGCGCAACCGAAGTTACGCTGTCGTCATCTGCCAGAACCATCAGCCGTACACCGCGTGTCGAGCGCCCCGTGCGGCTGATGTCCTTCACCTTCATGCGGATGATCAGCCCGTTGGCTGAAACCAGGGTGATATCGTCATTTTCTTCCACCACCCGCACGGCGGCAATTTTGCCAATTTTTTGCAGATTCTTCTGGTTAATGGTAGTCACACCGCCGGTATTGCGGCTTTTGGGCGGATATTCGCTGAGGGGGGTGCGTTTGCCAAAGCCGCGCTCGGTGACCACCAGCAATTCGGCGTTGGGCTGCACAACCTCCATACCCGCCAGTTGATCGTCTTTGCTCAAACGAACGCCGCTGACGCCGGCAGCCTGCCTGCCCATGACGCGCACTTCGTTTTCATTGAATCGCACGGCCTTGCCCTGGGCCGTAACCAGAATAATATCGTCACTCCCGCTGGTGATGCGCGCCCAACCCAGCTCATCACCATCTTCCAGACCGATTGCAATCAGACCAGAAGGGCGCACACTGGCAAACTCGGCCAGCGCCACGCGTTTAACCCGTCCCTTGACGGTTGCCATGGTGCAATATTGGGCTGCCTGAAAATCCGTCACAGCCACAGCTGCGGTAATTTTTTCATCCGCTCCTAGCGAAAGGACATTGACCATTGGAATGCCGCGGTCGGTGCGGCCGGCATCCGGTATCTGATACACTTTTTCAGAATAGACTTTCCCCTTGTCCGAAAAGAACAGGATGGTATTCAGCGTGCGCGCCGGTATGACCATCAGGGTTTCATCTTCTTCCTTCAGGTTTTGACCGGTTACGCCACGCCCGCCGCGCATCTGCGTACGAAAGGCGCGCGCCGCCACGCGTTTAATATAACCGCGCTGCGTAATCATGATTAAGACGTGTTCATCGGCAACGAGGTCTTCTTCGTTGAAAGTTTCACTGGCTTCTGCAAGCAAAAGAGTGCGGCGGGCGTCCGCGTACTTTGCGCTCACATCCTGCAAGTCGGTTTTGATCACGTCCAGAATTTTATTGGGTGAAGCCAGCAAATCTTCCAGATAGGCAATCCGTTCCAGCAAGGAACGGTGTTCTTCTTCAATCTTTTGGCGTTCCAGGGCTGCCAGCCTTCTCAACTGCATGTCCAGAATCGCCTGGGCCTGCATTTCAGTCAATTTGAAGCGCGTAATCAACCGCTCGCGGGCGGTTTCCACATCCGGCGATTGGCGGATAGTTTGAATGACCTCATCCAAATTGGCCAGCGCGATCAGCAACCCTTCCAGAATGTGCGCCCGCTGGCGCGCCTTTTCCAGTTCAAACTGAGAGCGGCGGGTAATGACTTCAATGCGATGTTCGATATAAATCTGTAAAGCGCGCTTGAGGGTTAACAAACGCGGTTCGTTATCCACCAGCGCCAGTAAATGCGCTCCGAAAGTGGTCTGCAACGGTGTATATTTGTACAACTGGTTGAGCACCTTGCGCGGCTGCGCTCCGCGGCGCAGCTCGATGACAATGCTCATCCCGCGCCGGTCGGACTCATCGCGCAGGTCGGAAATGGCATCCAGGCGCCCCTCGCGCGCCAGTTCGGCAATGCGCTCGATCAAACTGGTTTTGTTGACCTGAAACGGAATTTCGGTAATGACAATCTGATAGCGTCCGCCACGCATCTCTTCGATATGCGCCTGCCCGCGCACAGTCAACCGTCCGCGCCCGGTGGTGTACATCTGGCGGATGGCTTCCTGCCCGACAATCACCCCGCCGGTTGGAAAATCCGGGCCGGGCAGAAAACGCATCAAATCTTCAATGCTGACTTCGTCCATCTGATCGTAATGATCAATCAGATAGATCAAAGCATCGGTCAATTCGCGCAGGTTGTGCGGAGGAACATTGGTTGCCATCCCCACCGCAATTCCCGCCGAACCGTTCAAAAGCAGGTTGGGCAGCCGCGCCGGTAAAACAACCGGTTCCCGCAACGAGCCGTCGAAATTATCGGCAAAATCCACCGTTTCTTTGTCAATGTCAGCCAGCATTTCTTCAGCCATGGCATTCAGGCGGGCTTCGGTGTAACGCATGGCAGCCGGAGCATCACCATCAATCGAACCAAAATTGCCCTGCCCATCAATCAACGGATAGCGCATCGAAAAATCCTGCGCCATGCGCGCCATGGCGTCATAGACAGCCATATCACCGTGAGGATGATATTTACCCAGCACTTCGCCGACAATGCGCGCCGATTTTTTATAAGCGCTGTTGGCGCGTATGCCCAATTCCTGCATGGCAAACAAAATACGCCGGTGAACCGGCTTGAGACCATCGCGCGCATCCGGCAGAGCGCGCGCCACAATCACACTCATCGCATAGTCCAGATACGCCGAGCGCATCTGTTCATCAATATCTACCGGTTGTATTGTACCGATATCCATAACGCTTTCCTTCTCTTACCCAGAATGATAACCCCCTAATTATACCGCATCGGTATCATTCACCGGGGAATAGTTCTCACTCCGCCATTTTCCCAAACGGCGGGCTATGACACTTTTCCTGAAAAGTGGTGATTAAATTTATTTCGATGATTAATTTTGATTGAATATTCTGGCTTATAATTTATACAGGCATGAAACGAATAACGGTCTTCGTCATCGTCGTCATTGCAATGATCCTGACGGCCTGCACCGCCAGCGGGAGTGATCAAACCCCACCACCTTCCACTTATATACAAAACAAAGGGTCAGATACAATTGTCAATCTGGCGCTGGCGTGGGCTGAAGAATATCAGCGGCTTCATCCGGAGGTGCGCATTTCGGTTACCGGCGGCGGCAGCGGAACCGGCATCACCGCCATGATCAGTGGCACGGTGGACATTGCCAACGCCTCCCGCCAGATTAAAGAAGAGGAAATGCAAGCCGCCCTGGCGAACGGCATTGAACCGGTAGAACATGTTGTCGCCCGGGATGCCATTGCCGTCATTGTCCATCCCCAAAACCCGGTAAACCAGCTGACCATTGACCAGATCTCGTTAATTTATCAGGGTGTGATCAACAACTGGCAGGAAGTGGGGGGAGAAAATCGTCCAATTGTCCGTCTGTCACGCGAGACCAATTCGGGCACCCATGTTTATTTTCTGGAAGAGGTGATTCGCAAAGGGGATCACAACAACAAAGCCATCTTTTCGGCAGATACTCTTTTACTGCCCTCATCCGAAGGCATCATCGCCGAAGTCAGTGATAACCCCAACGCAATTGGTTACGATGGGCTGGGTTATGTTACCGAGCATGTCAAAGTTCTGGCAATTGGTACTCAGCCACAGGGGCCGTTTGTCTTGCCTTCCATTGAAACGGTCAATAGCGGAGCGTACCCAATTTCTCGAGATTTATACATGTACACCCGCCGGGATGCTCCCCCTCTGGTGGGTGAATACCTGAATTGGATCCTCAGTCCTCAGGCGCAGGATATTGTTTCACGCCTTGGATTTGTGCCAATCGTTACACTCAGCGCAGGAAACTAGCCCAATGAAATTGAGCCGCACAACTTTCGGTGAACGGATCATCAACAGTTTGATTATCCTGGCGGGCTATTCCAGTATTTTGTTCGTCGGGCTGATCCTTGTTTTCCTGCTGCGGGAAGGGTTACCTGCCCTGAATGACGTTCCGCTAAAGGATTTGTTCGGCAGCCGCTGGTATCCTATCGAAAAATATTTTGGCATTCTTCCGCTCATCAGTGGTTCAATTCTGGTCACCGTTGGCGCAATTTTGATCGCCGTACCATTTGGCATTGGCACAGCTGTCTTTCTCTCTGAATTTTCTCCGCCCTGGTTGAGAAATCTCTTAAAGCCGATTATTGAGATTCTGGCAGGTTTACCATCGGTTGTGCTGGGTTTTCTGGGCATTCAAATTGTGGCGCCATTCTTCCGCCGCTTCTTTGACCTGCCCACCGGATTGACTGCCTTCACCGGCGCAGTGCTTTTGGCACTGATCTCCCTGCCGACCATTGTTTCCATTGCCGAGGATGCCCTGAACACGGTACCCCCTGCTTACCGACAAGGTGCGCTGGCGCTGGGGGCAACCAACTGGCAGACTGCCTGGGGCGTGACCGTACCCGCAGCCCGTTCCGGTTTGTTGACAGCGCTCATGTTGGGAGTCGGCCGTTCGATTGGTGAAACAATGGCGGTCATGATGGTGACCGGCAACGCTCCGGTCTTGCCTGGCGGCCTGAATGCCCTCTTTATGCCAGCCCGAACCATGACGGCTACCATCGCCTCTGAAATGGGTGAGGTCGCAACCGGTTCTCCACACTATCATGTCCTCTTTTTTATTGGCATCATTTTGTTCCTCATTTCTTTAGTCGTCAATCTGGTAGCATCATCCCTCACGCTGCGCAGCCGAAAACGCTCCGAACGTTTGCTTTCCTGAGGATGAACGATGAAAACAATTGAGTATTCCCGGAAAATGAAGCAGGTTGAGGTAATGGGCATCAATTTACTGCGCCTGATCACCCTGCTTACTGCCCTGCCCGTTATCGGGGTTATCGTTTTTATTCTCATCCGTGGTTTGCCAGCTATTTCGTGGGAATTTTTAACCCAAATGCCTCAGGACGGCATGCGTGCCGGCGGCATTTTACCGGCGATCATGGGCACTATCTACCTGACGGTGGGAACAGCCATTTTCTCTGTTCCGCTGGGGGTGGCTGCCGGCATCTATCTGGCTGAATATGCCAGCGATAATCCTGCAACCCGGCTGATCCGCATCGCTATCATCAATCTGGCCGGCATCCCTTCCGTTGTATATGGGTTGTTCGGGTTGGGATTGTTTGTCCTTTTCTTACGCTTGGGTACCAGTATACTGGCTGCGTCTTTGACCCTCTCGATCATGACCCTGCCGGTCATCATCAGCACCACTGAAGAAGCTCTCCGTTCGGTGCCCAATGCCTTTCGTGTGGTCAGCACCTCACTGGGTGGTACCCGCTGGCAGACCACCTGGCGAATCACGCTTCCACAGGCCATGCCGGGCGTGATCACCGGTATCATCCTAGGGCTGGAACGCGCCGCCGGCGAAACCGCCCCGATCCTCTTTACCGGTGCCGCTTTCTTTTTACCACGTCTGCCATCCTCTCCCATGGATGCCACGATGGCCCTGCCCTACCACATTTTTGTCATCTCCACATCTGTACCGGGTATGCCGTTACAAATCCAGTATGGGACAGTTTTGGTGCTGCTGGTCTTTGTGCTGGGTATGAATTTGATTGCAACCCTCATTCGCAACCGCGCCCGGGCTCGCCGCCAATGGTAAACCAAACCATGCAAAGTAAAATTTCAGTCCAGAATCTGACCCTGGTTTATTCTGATGGCGTAGAAAGCCTGACCGATATCAGTGTCGAAGTGATTGCCAATGCGGTTAATGTATTTTTTGGGCCGGCAGGCGGCGGCAAGTCATCTTTGTTGCGCGCCTTTAACCGCTTGAACGACCTTGCCGATGTGCGTCATTTGAGCGGAAAAATCTGGTTCAATGGCAAAAATATCCTTGATCCGGATACGGACGTGATCGAACTGCGTCGAAAAATTGGTATGGTCTTTTCTCGTCCGGTTCCGCTGCCGTTGACGCTCTGGGAGAACGTTGCCTACGGCTTGCTGCTGGCCGGCGAAAAGAACAAAAGCCGGCTGGACGAAGCAGTTGAAAAAGCCTTGCGACTGGCAGCCCTGTGGGATGAAGTCAAAGACCGCCTTCATGACCCCGCCAGTGCCATTTCCGGCGGACAGCAGCAACGGTTGTGTCTGGCACGGGTGCTGGCGCTGGAACCAGAAGTAATCCTGCTGGATGAACCCACCTCAGCACTGGATCCGGTCTCAACCGCCAAAATTGAGTATTCGCTTTTGGAACTTAAAGAAAAATACACAATTGTGCTGGTTCCTCATAACGTTCAGCAGGCAGCACGCGTTGCCGATTATGCTGCCTTCTTTCTGCAAGGCCGCCTGATGGAATATGGTATAGGAAAGCAGCTGTTTGTTTCCCCCAGGGTCAAAGAAACCGAGGATTATGTTACCGGCCGGTTTGGTTAATTCGCCTTGTGGTAAAAATCCCTTTCAGTCCAGGAAAACTAATTCCGGCAGGTCATTTTCCTTTCAAAGGATTAGGGAAATACCCACCGATTTACCGGGCGGTTGAGCAGAAGCTGACCCGGGTTGCTCCATCAACACCTGGGTGGTGAGACTTTTTTCACGGGTACGCATCACAGTCTGAAATCAGTTGTTAGACGGCCGCAGGAAGTGCCGCCAGCGGATGAGCGGCTTGCGGCGCAACCCAACAGGTTATTTCATTTCATCCAGCTTGTTTTTTGTTGCCTCCCCATTGACTTTTCCTTCAACTGCCGGCGATGGATGGGGTCTGCAATGGTCATCTTGGCTGCTCTGCTCAAAACTATACAAATTTATGGACTGAAGGGGTAAAAAAAAGCCCGAATCTCCCTAACAAAACTGAAAATATTCTTTACAAAGATGTTACGGAGTATTCAATGCCCGGTCGGTATAATTTTTTTAAGTAAAAGAGGAGGCGACGCTATGCGTGAAAAAATCTTCATTGTGGATGACAATGAAGTCAGTCGTAAATTGGTGGGGGGTGTCCTCAAAAAAGAGGGGTATGAGGTTTATGCCGCTGCCAGCGCCACCGAAGCGCTGGCAGCCATTCCAAAGGTCATGCCGGACCTGGTAATTCTGGACGTGATGATGCCTGAAATGGATGGGTATCAGCTGTGCCGCAGGTTGAGAGACCGTCCCGAAACTGCCCGGCTGCCGATTTTGATTTTAACTTCCCTGAATCAATTGGAAGAACGGCTGAAAGCCTTTGAAGCCGGCGCAGATGACTTCATCCCTAAACCATTTCAACCGCAGGAATTTATTGCCCGGGTGCAGGTTGCATTGCGTCGTTCTTCTTTTTATCTGCCAGCCCCTGCAAAAACTCAGGCACAAACCATCGCCATCTTTTCGTTACGAGGGGGTATTGGGGTCTCTTCCATTGCCACCAACACGGCAATCGGACTGAGCCAGTTGTGGAAAATGCCGGTGACCCTGATAGATCTGGCGTTGGATAATGGAATTTCGGCGTTGATGATGGATTTACCCTTGCGTCACAGCTGGGCGGAATTATCCCACATCAAAGCGGAGGAGATTGATGCCGAAGTCATCTATCAGATTCTGCTGAAACATCCATCCGGCCTGAGTGTGCTGGCTGCACCGCGCCGGCCGTACGAAGCCGAATTACTGATTGGTGAACAGGTCAAACAGGTGTTGAGCCTGCTGGCAAAACAAAATGAATACCTTGTTCTTGACCTGCCGCATAATTTTTCAGAAACAACCCTCGCCGCTCTGGATCAGGCAGATCAGATTCTGCTGGTGCTCTCTCCGGAGCTGGCAGCCGTACAATGTACCAGTATTGCGCTGGATGTGTTTGCCAAAATTGGATATTCGCCAGAAAAAGTAAAACTGGTTCTCAACTGGAACTTCAAAGGCAGGGGGCTGCCCAGAGAAGAAATTGAAAAAGTCCTTCAAAAGCGGATTGAGATTGTGCTGCCTTTTGCCGGGGATGAACTGATCAACGCCTTGACGATGGGCAAACCGCCGGTATGGGAAGCACCGGAAAGCGCGCTGGGCGGCCTGTTTGAGGATTTTGCCTTTTACTGGAGCAAGACGGAACATAAAAAGAATCCACCAAAGCCGTATTCTGAGGCACTGGTTCGGGTTCAAAAGCGGATGAAAGCCAGGCAAAAATGACCCATCTGGAGGTGCACATGAGAAAAAACAGGGTTGAATCGGGACAGGGGCTACTGGAATATGGGTTGATCCTCGTTCTGGCAGTGGTGGCATTAATTCTGATCTTACAGATTTTCGGCATTTCCCTGCGGGATGTGTACTGCGCGGTAGTCAGCATTTTTTCCAACAGCGGCACCTGCGCGGTTGCTGCAAAACCAAAAGCAATTTGTGAGGATGACTTTTCACAAGGTACGGGTGGCTGGCAAAATCAGTTCGGAAGTACCCAACTCAGCCCCAGCGGTTATTGCTGGAGCGGAGCAACTCAAACCTTCAACACCTGTTCCATGAAAAACGAATTGAAGGACTATGTCATTCATCTCGAAGATGTGGTGATTGATCAGGGTTCCGGCTTTGGGGTCTTTTTCAGGACAACCTTTGGTCAGCAAGGCGCATCGGGATATATTTTTCAATATGATCCGGGAATGAAGAATTATGGGTCGCCGAACGGATCTTTCCTGATTCGCCGTTGGATGAACGGTAAGGAAATCTGGAAACCAATCGCCCAAAGCGATATTCCGACTGATTTTGCGGTTTACAAAACCCCACATGATATTGACATTGTCGTTCAAGGGGCAAACATTACGGTGTTGATTGATGGCAAAAAAGTTTTGGAAGCAACTGATCACGTCTATAAAAATGGCGGCGTTGGCTTTCGCTCCTGGAGCAACACAACTGCCTGCACCAGTCATTTTTCTATTCTGGAAGTAAAGTAAGCCGCGCGATGGTTGGGGAGGTTTGGCATGAATTTTGAACAGTCGCCTTCACTTAAGGATTTCAAGCACGGATTGCAGGAAGACCTGCCGCCCAAAAAGCGGCTGAGCCTGCCGCAACTGGTCATTCTGGTTTTACTGGTTACGGTCATTGGATTGTCGGTGGTTGTTTTCGTCCGCTCCGATAACCAGCAGCTGGTTCGCGGCGTCGGCAGCATCAGGGGCATTGTTGTGGATGAACGGGGGCAGCCTTTTCAAGCCGAAATCTACATTTTGGGTAGCGAAATCTTTTCCAGAGCAGACAGCAACGGCTACTTTGAGATCAGCGGTGTGCCGGCCGGTAAGCAGTACCTGATTGTGGCAGATGAGCGTGTCGGGCACGAATTTCAAATCGCCGTTCTACCGGGCGAGGTGCTGGATGTAGGCACTTTGCGGTTCGTCTCAACAGCAACTCCGTGACCAGACGAGTGAAGGAGCAATAATCCGCATGAAATCCGATATTTTAAAAAAACGGTTAGCCATCCAATACAGCCTGACGGGCTTTGCACTCGGGTTAATCTTCCCGGTTTTTGCCCTTCTGCTCGAATTTTCGAACGTACGGGATTATTCCGGCTGGTATTCAATCGTTCGGCTGTACTCCGAAAGCCGGATCGTCTGGGTGGTTTCCTGCGCGCCGCTGATCCTTGGTGTGGTATTTTACCTGTTGGGCCGACAAAAAGAGATGGTAATGGTGGTTAATCAAAAACTGGAAGAAACCGTTAACCAGCGTGTTAAGCAGCTCGATCAGGCCTTTAAAACGCAGTACGTACTTAATCAATTGCTGCAACTTTCTTTGCAGAATCTGCCTTTAAAAGAAACATTGACCCAATCGCTAGACCTGATTCTGGAACTGCCGGTGCTTGCCTCCGCCAAACAGGCCGGCATCTTTTTGTATGATAAAGCCACCAACAGCCTCAGAATAGTAGCAGAGCGTTACCTTGACCCGAATGCCGGGCAGTTTTGCCGCCTGGTGCCGGATGGCTACTGCCGCTGCGGGGCTGCCATGCGCAGCCATGACATTCAGTTTGTCACCTGCCAGAACGAAATCAGTTCCATTCAGCGCGATCACTTTCATGGCAATCTGTATGTGCCGGTTGAAGTGGATGGGCAGCTAGAGGCAGTACTGGTGGTACATATTGACGAGAACTCGGTCAACGAAGAA
This sequence comes from Bellilinea sp., assembly GCF_053501535.1. Classification (NCBI taxonomy): domain Bacteria; kingdom Bacillati; phylum Chloroflexota; class Anaerolineae; order Anaerolineales; family Anaerolineaceae; genus Bellilinea; species Bellilinea sp. The sequence continues at coordinate 13,788 of NZ_JBRCOK010000056.1, forward strand.
ACATGGAATCCGTTGGATCTCGAAACGGTAGCCGGTGACCTGGCTACGATTTTGAAAAATCGCCTCAATGAAGAAAAATTACGGCTTCAAAGTGTCATTCTCAACCATATCGCCAACGCCGTCCTGCTGGCTGACACAGACGATCGGGTAATGTGGGTCAATCCCGCTTACTGCCGGTTGACCGGTTATGCGCCCGATGAGGTGATTGGGAAGAAGTTGGGGTTTTCCCGTTCCGGTGCACATGATGATGAGTTTTACCTTCAAATTCGAGAACAGGTCTTAAAGGGCGAACCTTGGCAGGGGGAACTGATTGAAAAGAAGAAGGATGGAGGATTGTTCATCAATCAGCAGACAACCATTCCAATTCTCGCTGAGGATGGACAGGTAAAGTATGTGGTTTCGGTCATGGAGGATATTACCGAACGGCGCAAGGCAGAAGATGAAATCCGCCGTCAGAAGCGCTATTTTGAAACGCTGGTGGAAAACAGCCCGGTGGCAATTGTGACACTGGATCACAAACATTGCATCACGGGCTGCAACCCGGCCTTTGAAGAGCTGTTCGGTTATCGTTTGAGTGAGATCGAACACAAGAATATTGACGATCTCATCGTTCCCGAGGATGAAATCCAACAGGCAAAATCTTACAGCGCTACAGTCGTCAGTCTGGGAAAAGTTCACTCGCTGGGGCAGCGCAAGCGTAAAGACGGCAGTCTTGTGGATGTGGAAATTTTCGGTGTGCCGGTGGTAGTGGACGGACAGCCCATCGGTGTGCTCGGCATTTACCATGACATTAGCGAATTGTTGCAAGCCCGGCGGCAGGCCGAAGCCGCAGCGCAGGCAAAAGCAGAGTTTCTGGCAAATATGAGCCACGAAATCCGCACCCCCCTGAATGCCGTAATTGGGATGACCAGCCTGTTATTAGATACACCGCTCAACGCCGAGCAGAAAACCTTTGTCGAAACCATCCGCACCAGTGGCGACTCATTGCTCACCATCATCAACGATATTCTGGACTTTTCAAAGATCGAAGCCGGCAAGATGGTCATGGAAAAACAGCCCTTCTATTTGAGCGACTGCATCGAGTCAGCCATGGACCTGCTGGCCTCGAAAGCCTCAGAGAAGGGACTTGACCTGTCTTATCTGATACAGGAGAATACGCCTAATCGTCTGATAGGGGATGTCACCCGTCTGCGGCAGGTGCTGGTGAATCTGCTCTCCAATGCCGTCAAATTCACCCCACAGGGTGGCGTTTTCATCACGGTTGAAGCTGCTAAAGTTGAATCTGCTGAGGAAGACAAAATCTACCGCGTTCATTTTGCGGTACGCGACACTGGCATCGGCATCCCGCCGGAGCGGCTTGACCGCTTGTTCAAGCCGTTTTCTCAGGTGGATGCTTCAACCTCGCGCAAGTTTGGCGGCACAGGATTGGGCTTATCCATCAGCAAACGCCTGGTGGAGATGATGGGTGGGGAAATATGGGTGGAAAGCGAGTTAGGCAAAGGCTCAACTTTCCACTTTACCATTCAGGCTGAAGCCTCGCCGGTCACCCGCGTGCTGCCATACCAGATTCAAAGCGATGATCTGGCAGAGCGCAGCATTTTGATTGTGGACGACAACGCCATGAACCGCATGATCATCTCCCGCCAGACCTCACGCTGGAAGATGAAACCCTATTCTGTTTCCAACGGTAAAGAAGCCCTCGAATTGATTCGCAACGGAGAGGTGTTCGACCTGGCGTTGATTGATATGCAAATGCCGGAGATGGATGGGATCATGGTTGCCGAACAAATCCGCCAACTGCCGCAAGGTAAAAACCTGCCCATGGTTCTCTTTACTTCGTTGGGTTATAAACCAGCCTCCGCCACACAGGAGTTGTTTTCAACCGTACTTTACAAGCCGCTCAAACCAATCCAGTTGTATGAAACAATCCTGTCGGTATTGAACAATAAACCACGCTCACAACCAAAAAAGCACACTGCACCGGTGATTGATCACACTTTTGCCCAACAATATCCACTGCATATCTTGCTGGCGGAGGACAATCTGGTCAATCAAAAAGTGGCAACCGGTATTTTACAACGCATGGGTTACCATGTGGATGTGGCAGCGAATGGGCTGGAAGTGCTGGAAGCCCTGCGCCGCCAGCAATATGATGTTGTGCTGCTGGATGTTCAAATGCCTGAAATGGACGGTGAAGAAGCAGCCCGTGAAATATGCCGCCGCTACCCGCCCGAGCAGCGTCCAATCTTGATCGCCATGACTGCCAATGCGCTGGAAGGGGATCGCGAACGCTATCTGGAACTGGGAATGGATGACTACATTTCAAAACCGATCCGGGTTGAGGACCTGATGCGCGGGTTGGAAAGTGCCTACCAAAAAATTAAGCGAGGTGAACATGTCTCTTGATCTGAGTACGTTGAACTCCTATCGGGATTTTATGGGTGAAGATGCGGATCGTTTCATTGAGGATATTATCCGTTCTTATCTCAGCGATGCCCCCAAACTGCTGGAGACCCTCAAAGAAACCATGGCAAGCGGTGATGCAGCCCGTTTTGTGCGTTCCGCTCATACGCTGAAATCAAACAGTGCAACGCTGGGGGCTTCACAGCTGGCGGTATTGGCGGCCGAACTGGAGCAGGCCGGCAAGACAACCCCCCTGCAGGAATTAGCCGGGCAGGTTTATTCAACCGCGGAAGAATTGAGCAAAGTGCTGCAGGCATTGCAGCAATATCTGGCAGGGGAATGACGGAGTAATTACCATTTCGGTCAAGGCAATTAACCGGCTCTCTTTTGATTCGACTCAATTCCCTTGACAAAAATATTCATCGGTTTTATATTTTCTCGAAATTTGGTAAACCGGTGAGTATTTTTAATTATGTCTGTTCGGAATGCCCTTTTAGGTTTGCTTTGCCAGCGCAGCCGCTATGGTTATGAGCTGCTGCAAGCCTTTCAGGCTGTGATGGGCGGAAGGGAAACCTGGGAGCTGAAACCGGCTCAAGTTTACACCACCCTGACCCGCCTGAAAGAAAGCGGCCTGATCGTAGAAGAAACCGTTGAAGGCGAAGAGGATGTGGCAAAGCGTTGTTACGCCATCACGCCCGCAGGGCGAGAGGAACTGCGCCGCTGGTTTGAGTCGCCGGTCAAGGTGGAGCACCAGCGGGATGAATTTTTTTTGAAACTGATGTTGGCTCTGGCAACCGGTCAATCGGATCCACGACGGTTGATTTACCTGCAGCGCACCAGTTTGTTTCAGGAATTGCACCGCTTGACGGCGCTGCGTATGGAATTGGATCCTTATTCCTCGCTGGCGCACATCCTCTTACTGGATCAGGCGATTATGCACCTTGAAGCCGATTTGCGCTGGTTGGACATGATCGAGAGTCGGCTGGATGAGGTTCTCAAACAGCCGGTGCCGCAACCTGAACTGCGCCCGCGCGGGCGGCCGCCCAAACAGCCCAAAACTTCACATTCAACATCCACTTAAATTTGGAGGCAACATGAATCACCCCATTGTAACTGCTCAGGCTCTGACAAAAATATACGGTCATGGAGCAACCGCAATCCATGCGTTGAACGGCATAAACCTTTCAATCCAGCCCGGCGAATTTGTGGCTGTGATGGGACCCAGCGGCTGTGGAAAATCCACCCTGCTGCATTTGATCGGAGGGTTGGATCGTCCCAGCTCCGGGAAGGTCCTGTTTGATGGTCAGGATTTGACTACGCTCAGTGATGATGAGGTTACTGCCATTCGCCGGCGAAAGATGGGCTTTGTTTTTCAATTCTTTAATCTGATACCGGTGTTGACCGCATTGGAAAATACCGCCCTGCCAATCATTTTGGACGGGATACACCCCGCTGAAGCACGTCAACAAGCGCAGGAGTGGCTGGAACAGGTTGGTCTGGGGCATCGTTTGCATCATCACCCTTCCGAACTTTCCGGCGGAGAGCAACAGCGAGTGGCTATTGCCCGTGCACTGGCAAGCGATCCGGCACTGATTCTGGCTGATGAACCCACCGGTAACCTTGACTCACGCGCTTCGGAGGAAATTGCCACCCTGCTCAGGCAGATCTCCTCAACATGGAACCGCACCATTCTCATGGTGACCCATGATGCACGCATTGCTGCTTACGCCGACCGGATTGTTTTCCTCAAAGACGGCAAAATCGTGGATGAAACTGTTCTGGAACACCGCAATGGCGATCAAGCCGATGCCGTGCTGGATAAAATGCGGGAAATTGGCGATTGACACCCGAAAAAAGGAGCGCGCAATGAACCTGTATTTGACTCTGGCATGGAGATATTTAAGCGGACGCAAATTACGTACTGCTCTGACCACCCTGGCAATTACCTTTGGGGTACTGGTCATTTTCGGCATGAATACTTTTCTGCCCACCTTCGTCAAAGCCTATCAGACTCAGGTGATGGCGGTGGCCGGGCAGGTGGATGTGACAATCACACACAAAACCGGTGAAGCCTTCGATCCTTCCGTGTTGGATAAAGTGCGGGCAGTGGAAGGGGTAGAGGTCGCCAGCGGCTCGCTGGAACGAATCATCAACCTGCCGGCCGATTACTTCGATAAAGACCCCCAAGCCTTTGACCGAATCACAGCACTGATTTTGAAAGGGGTTGATCCGCTCGCAGGGCGCCAGATGATCGCCTACAACATTGTTGAAGGGCGGTTCCTCGAACCCGATGATCGTGGAGCAGCGGTCATCACCCGCTCGCTGGCTCGCGAAATCGGCTTAAAGCTGGATGATACCCTGGCGCTGCCGACCGCCACCGGCATAGCCGAATTAAAAATCGTCGGTATCCTGCCGGAACGGATGACGCCCGGCAACGAAGAAGTGCTGGTAACTCTGGGCGAAGCCCAGCGTTTGATGAATATGCCGGACAGGATCAACATCATTGACGCCAATTTTGGCACACTGGATGAAGCCCGCCGGGCCGACATTCAAAAACGCATTACCGAAACGCTGGGTGATCAATTCAAGATTGGGGCATTGGAAACCGGCTCGGAAATCTATACCAACCTGAAGAACGCTCAATTGATATTTGTGCTGATGGGCTTCCTGGCGCTGTTGATGGGTGGATTCATCATCTTCAACACATTCCGTACCATCATCGCAGAGCGCCGCCGTGATATTGGCATGCTGCGCGCGCTGGGTGCTAACCGCCGTACCATCCGCTGGTTAATCATCACCGAAGGGCTGCTGCAGGGAGTGATCGGCACGGCTGCGGGGCTGGTGTTGGGTTATTTGTTTGGATTGCTGGTTTTACAGTTGATTGTGCCAATCAGCAAGCAGTTTTTAAACATCACCGTCGGTGCGCCAGAGGTTTCACCGGTTCTGCTGATCACCTCGATTGTACTCGGCGTGGGCATCACGGTTGTCGCTGGTCTGATCCCGGCTTACTCAGCCTCACGGATCACCCCGCTGGAAGCCCTGCGCCCGTCTTTGGGAAAGGTCAATTTCAAGCGGGTTGCCAGTGTGTCGTTTTGGGCTGGGGTGGTACTGATGGCGCTTGCCGCCGGGATTTTGTTCAGTCAGCAGGCCGCTTTGATTGGTTTGGGGGCAGTGATGTTCATCGTTTCCCTCATCCTCATGGCACCGGCCCTGATCAATCCGATAGCGGTGATGTTTGGCAGCCTGCTGGCGCTGATCTTCGCGCGCCATGGGACGGCGCAGTTAGCCGAAGGCAACCTCACCCGCCAGCCGGGACGCGCCACCGTAACCGCATCAACCACCATGATTGCCCTGGCTGTGGTGGTGATGATGGCTTCCATCCTCTCGTCGGTTGCGCTGACCTTCACGCGGATTATGGAAAAAAGTCTGGGCAGCGACTACCTGCTGGTACCGCCCACCCTGGCAGTGTGGGGTTCGAATACCGGCGCTTCGCCGATGCTGGCCGAAGATTTGCGCCAGATTGAGGGGGTGGAACTGGTCAGCACGCTGCGGTTTGCCGCCGCCCAGATTGGGGATATTACTGTGGGCGTGCTGGGGATTGACCCGGACGCCTACCTCCAGATGGAATCGCTGACCTTCACAACCGGCGATCCGATCAGCGCTTTTCAGGCGCTCAAAACCGAACGGGCGATGATCATCAACGGCGTGCTGGCAACCGCAACCGGTATACAGGTGGGAGATGAAGTCGAACTGGTAACGGCCAGCGGCAAAAAGACCTACCGGGTGGTGGGACTTGCCACCGATTACCTGAACGCCAAGACAACCACCGCTTACATCTCCCAGGCCAACATTGCACTGGACTTTGGACGACAGGAGGATGTGTTTTTCCAGATCAATCTCAAGCCCAATGCCGACCGGGAAAAGGTGGAAAGCGCTTTGATGACCCTGCTGAAGGATTATCCGCAGTTCAAACTGTTGAACGGCAAGGCGTATGTAGAAGAAAATGCGCGCATGTTTGACGCAGTTTTCATCGCCATGTACGCCATGGCTGCCTTCCTCGCCATCCCATCGTTGATTGCAATGGTCAATACCCTGGCCATTGGCGTGCTGGAACGCACCCGTGAAATTGGCATGTTGCGCGCAGTAGGCGCCAACCGCCGGCAGGTGCGGGCGATCATTCTCTCAGAGGCTTTAATTCTGGCAGCGATTGGCACAGCATTTGGCATTTTGGCCGGTCTTTACATGGGGGTGATGTCTGTCAAGGCCTTCGAGGCGATGGGATTCCCAATGCAGTATATCTTCCCGGCTTCCGGTATTCTGGCTGCCCTTGCGGTCGGGCTGTTGTTCGGTGCGCTGGCTGCCATTGTGCCAGCCCGTCAGGCAACCCGGCTGGATATAGTCGAAGCCCTGCGGTACGAGTAGGTGAGAAAAAATCTGGCGGAGGGCTGGATCATAAAGACCCAGCCCTTTTTATGGTTAACCGCCGTGATGTTTGAGTATTCACTCCTGAAAGCAGAAATGTTTGAGGAGTCAATCCGAAGAAGTAATCCGAGGGATTTAAAAATATTTTCGCGCAGGCGATCTCATTCGTCAAAACGCCAGCGCGTGGCACTGGTGGGAAAACTGGCTTCCCGCCATGCAAGAACCTTGTAGGGTTTGGCGGCGTAAAAAATGGTTACTTCGGTTAACTCACTTTCGTCCGAGAAAACAGCGTATTTTTGACTATAGGTCTTCAGCACACGGCTCAACAGTTGCGGGTCGCTGATCTGTTGAGCGCGACATTCAATGATGACCACCTCATCTCCGCTCTCCAGATGAACAACAAGGTTTGGATTGCGACCCAGGTTGTGGGCTTTAACCGAGTGGATATCTGTACCAAAATAAAAGCAATTCTCCTGCCATACACCCCAAACCGGCATGACATGCGGACGCCCATCTTTGCGAGTGGTACACACCCAGTAATTGCGGGCTTCAATCATCTGGTTCTGAACCCACTCCCATTCCAGCTGACCGGCGGCATTTTGTGAAAGACCATAACTTTCCGGCATATTCGGGCGGCCAATGGATGGTAGTTGAGAACTGGTCATCGGTTTTCCTTTCTTTTGAACAGACTGGAGTGACGAAATATAGTAGAACGGGGTTTAATGAGTGAATACACCCCATTGTAACCGTTAGCGGAGTAAAATAGAACAAGAGGTGGCCTTATGGACAGTGAAAATGCGGGAAAGGCCTGGATGACCTGGCGCGGACTTCAGGCTGAAGATGAACCGAAATTAAGAGAACTGGATCGTGCCTGCAAACAGGCAGACGGCGATGAATGGGTCAGCAATCTGGTGGGGGATGCGCTGGCAGCCATGCAGGAACATGTGGACAATACCTTTTGCGCCGCCGGCGAAGAAATCTTCATGGCGGTGGGTTGGATTCAGCTGCTGCCTTCCTCAGAGAACGAGCAGCAGGTGATACTGGGCGGAAGAGTTCATCCGCTTTACCGACGGCGCGGATTGGGCACTTTGTTGTTGGAATGGCTGGAAAATCGTGCCAATCTGGTCAGCGGGTATCACCGCATCCGACGGTTGATTATCCGCAACGAAGCGCTGACAGCCGATGCACATTCCATTTATGTTCAGTCCGGTTTTACTCCCATTTTTGCGGAAAATATGATGGTCTGCTCTCTGGAACACAGCCCGCCCGCAGACCGGCTGCCTGAAACGTATCGCTTGGTGAACTGGACAGCAGAGACCGCTCCGCTGTTTTACCGGGCCTATTGTGATGCTTTTTACGACCGGGCCGCATCGTTTGACCCGCTGGAAAAATGGATTGCCGAATACGAAGGTGACACTGATTTTCTCCCCCAATCGTCCTGGCTGGCGATCAACGAGGATAATCGCCCTGTGGCGTTTGTAACTGCCGGGCAGATGGGAAAGATGGCATGGATCAGTCAGACCGGCGTTGTCCCACAACTGCGCGGCCAGGGGGTAGCCTTTGGTCTGCTGGCACATGCTCTGCGTCATTTTCAACAGGTGGGCTATCCTGAAGTTGGGCTGCATGTCAATGTCAACAATCCGGCGGCCATTCGCCGTTTTTACGAACTGGGCTTTCGCCGCCGCCTCACCCGTGCACGTTATGAGAAAACCGCCCTGTAAAAAAAGCCCCCCGCTTGAAGGGGGGGTTGTTTACTTGGTTTGGTTTAGTGGTTGGCTTCAAATTCCCGCATGCAGTCCACCAGTGCCTGCACGCTTTCCAGCGGTAAGGCATTGTACAGCGAGGCGCGGAAACCGCCTACCGAACGGTGACCTTTGATGCCCACCATACCTTTACTTTTGGCAAAATCGGCAAATTCGGCTTCCAGATGCTCGTAGCCCGGCGCCATCACAAAGCAGACATTCATCCGTGAGCGGTCCTCTTTTACAACCGTGCCGACAAATAATTTGTTGCGGTCAATTTCGTTGTAGAGCAGCTCGGCCTTGGCTTTGTTCCGCTTTTCCATCTCGACCAGCCCGCCTTGTTCTTTCATCCAACGCAGAGTGAGGAGAGCAGAGTACAGGATGACCACCGGCGGTGTATTGTAAAGGGAATTATTTTTGATGTGTGTGCGGTAATCCACCATGGTTGGCAGCGGGCGGCTGACCTTGCCAAGAATGTCTTCCCGCACAATCACAAATGTCAATCCGGCGGGGGCCAGGTTTTTCTGCGCCCCACCGTAAATTAAGCCGTATTTGGATACATCAACCGGGCGGGAAAAAATATCCGAGGACATATCCGCCACCAGCGGCACGGGTGAATTCAGGTCGGTGAGAATTTCGGTACCGTAAATGGTGTTATTGGTGGTGATGTGGAAATAATCCGCATCTTCGGGAATAGTAAATTGCTTTGGAATATAAGTGAAGTTTTTATCTTCCGAAGAAGCCACCGCCTCAACCGGGCCGAACAACTTGGCTTCCTTGTAGGCTTTTTGTGCCCACTGACCGGTGATCAAATAAGCGGCTTTCTTCTCAAGGAGATTATAGGGAACGTGGAAAAACTGGGTGCTGGCGCCGCCGCCAACAAAAATGACGGCGTAACCTTCGGGAATGTTCAGCAGCTCTTTGAACAGGGCAACGCACTCATTGACTACGGCTTCAAATTCTTTGCTGCGATGAGAGATTTCCAAAATGGAAAGCCCTGTACCGGCAAATTCGTGGATGGCTTTGGCGGTTTCTTCAATGGTATATTGCGGGAGAATTGAGGGTCCGGGATTGAAATTATGCTTTTTCATTCGATCCGTCCTTTTGGGTGATTGAAAATGATTTGTCGTGATTCTGGCAGGAAGAAATGACCTTATTAGATTATAGGATGAATTGGGCTGCATGACATAGTGAAAGAAATCCCGACTTCTACCCTCTTTAATCAGATGTCAGACATTAACCATCTTGAAATGACAAAATTGTCGGACAAGGGGGTTAAAAAACTTCATTCGAAATGGTGAATTTTGCACTAATCCGATGAAATTAATTGACTTTGAATCATCGAGTTGGTATCATTAAAGTAACCCGTTGGGGTGCAAATGGTTACGGTTCTTAAGAATAAAACAACCGCCAGGTGCACAACGACCGTCATCTACTAAACCAAACAGGAGGCGACCGTGCAATTATCTCCCTCTGCCGGCGAGCGTTTTCGGGAGGCGATGAAGAAGGAAAGACCTTTACAGGTGGTGGGAGTAATCAATGCCTACGCGGCTTTACTGGCGGAACGGGCTGGTTTTCAGGCAATTTACCTTTCGGGCGGGGGTGTTGCAGCGGCTTCATTGGGAGTTCCCGATTTGGGCATCACGACACTGGAAGATGTTTTGATGGATGCTCGCCGCATTACCGATGCGTGTTCATTACCGTTGCTGGTGGATGTGGACACCGGCTTTGGAAGTGCTTTTAACATTGCCAGGACGGTGCGTTCGCTGATCAAAGCCGGAGCAGCTGCCATGCACATTGAAGATCAGGTGCAGGCCAAGCGTTGCGGTCATCGCCCCGGTAAAGCGCTTGTGCCGCCTGAAGAGATGGAAGATCGCATCAAGGCAGCGGTGGATGCGCGTAGCGATCCTTCCTTTGTCATCATGGCGCGTACCGATGCACTGGCAGTTGAGGGGTTGGAATCGGCGCTGGAGCGCAGCCGCCGCTATGTCGAAGCCGGCGCGGATATGATCTTTGCCGAAGCAGTGACTGAATTAGGAATGTATGCGGAATTTGTACGGGCTGCCGGCGTGCCGGTTTTAGCCAACATCACCGAATTTGGGAAGACCCCGCTGTTCACCACCCATCAACTTGCCGAAGTGGGGGTTGAGTTGGTGCTTTATCCACTTTCTGCTTTCCGGGCAATGAGTGCGGCAGCATCAGCAGTTTATCAGATCCTGCGGCGGGATGGAACCCAGCAGGCAGTGTTGGGAATGATGCAGACTCGGGCGGAACTGTATGAGGTTTTGAACTATTACGCTTACGAAGAAAAACTCGATCAACTTTTTGCCAAGGAGAGGAGAGACGATGAGTGATCAGGTGTTGGAAAAGAAGGATGCCAAGAAGAAATCGGTTGCCCTTTCGGGGGTTCCGGCTGGCAACACCGCAATCTGCACGGTGGGTACACTGGGGCATGACCTGCGCTATCGTGGATATGATATCAATGATCTGGCGGAGTATTCGACCTTTGAAGAGGTGGCGTACTTGCTGATCTATGAAAAACTGCCGGTTGCCAATGAGTTTGACCGCTACCGGCGGCGGCTCAAGACGCTGCGCGGTTTGCCGGCCCCGGTAAAAGCCGTGCTGGAGCAGATTCCCGCAGCCGCTCACCCCATGGACGTTTTACGCACGGGCTGCTCCATTTTGGGGGCTACGCTGCCTGAGCGCGAGGATCATCCCGTAGAGGGAGCGCGTCATATTGCTGACCGTCTGCTGGCCATTTTCCCCTCCATGCTGACCTACTGGTTCCACTACTCGCATCACGGACGGCGGATTGAAGTGGAAACGGACGACGATACGATTGCAGGTCACTTTTTGCATCTTCTCCACGGGCGCAAACCCAGCGAGTTACACGAGCGAGCCCTGGATATTACGCTCATCCTCTACGCCGAACATGAATTTAACGCCTCAACATTCACCGGCCGGGTCATTGCCGGCACAGGTTCAGATATCTATTCTGCGATTACCGGCGCAATTGGCGCTTTAAAAGGATTCAAACACGGCGGCGCCAACGAAGGGGCAATGGAAGTCATCGAGCGTTATAAATCACCTGAGGAAGCCGCAGAAGATGTCCGCCGCATTTTGGAGAATAAAGGGATTATCCTCGGGTTTGGGCATCCGGTTTACACCATTTCCGATCCGCGCGCCAAGATTTTGAAAGGGCTTTCATGCTCATTATGCAAAGATTTTGGCGACGAGACCATGTGCGATATTGCCGAAAAGATTGAAGACGTCATGTGGGAGCAGAAGCGCATGTTCCCCAATCTGGACTGGTACAGTGCGGTTGTCTATCACATGCTCGGCATACCGACATTCATGTTCACACCCTTGTTTGTGATGGCGCGTACTGCCGGTTGGGCGGCGCATGTCATCGAACAGCGGCTGGATGGGAAAATTATCCGTCCTTCGGCAAATTACATTGGTCCAGAACCGCGCGAATACGTCCCGATTGAAAAACGCATATAACGGCAGCAGAACCATGAGCGAAGCAATGACCAATCTTCGTCCCCAGCCGGATGACGTGCTGGTACAAATTGCCGATTATGTGCTGAATACAGAAATTACCAGTACCGAAGCGTACGACACTGCCCGACTGTGCCTGATGGATACGCTGGGCTGCGGTCTGGAAGCCCTCTCCTACCCTGCCTGTACCAAATTGCTTGGCCCGATTGTGCCCGGCACGATTGTTCCCAACGGAGCCCGCGTACCGGGCACCCAATTCGTCCTCGATCCGGTCACAGCTGCTTTTAACATCGGAGCAATGATCCGCTGGCTGGATTTCAACGACACCTGGCTGGCCGCTGAATGGGGTCATCCTTCGGACAATCTGGGTGGCATTCTGGCAACCGCGGACTGGCTTTCGCGCACAGCGGTGGCGAATGGCAAACCACCTCTGACCATCCGGCAGTTGTTGACCGCCATGATCAAAGCCCACGAGATACAGGGGGTTCTGGCCCTGGAAAACAGTTTCAATCGGGTTGGGCTGGATCACGTCATTCTGGTCAAGGTTGCCAGCACAGCGGTGGTAACCGCCATGCTGGGGGGCACGAAAGACGAGATCATCAACGCCCTCTCCAATGCCTTTATTGATGGCCATCCGCTGCGTACTTATCGCCATGCCCCAAACACCGGTTCACGCAAATCCTGGGCAGCGGGAGATGCCACCAGTCGCGCGGTACGCCTTGCGCTGATGGCGGTCAAGGGGGAAATGGGGTATCCTTCCGCCCTGACAGCCAAAACATGGGGTTTTTATGACGTACTTTTTCGCGGGCAATCGTTCAAGCTGTCGCAGCCATTCGGTTCGTATGTGATGGAAAATGTGCTTTTCAAGATTTCCTTCCCGGCCGAGTTCCATGCACAGACAGCAGTAGAAGCAGCCTTTCAACTTCATCCGCTGGTGCGCGACCGGCTGGAAGAGATTGAAAAAGTGGTGATCACCACGCACGAGTCGGCCATCCGCATCATTGATAAACGCGGGCCGCTGTATAACCCCGCCGACCGCGACCACTGCATTCAATATATGACTGCTATCGGCTTGATTTATGGGGAATTGACTGCCCGGCATTACGAAGATGAAGTCGCTGCCGATCCGCGCATTGATGATTTGCGCGCAAAGATGGAAGTGGTAGAAAATCCAAAATTCAGCCGGGACTACCTCGACCCGCAAAAGCGTTCGATTACCAATGCGGTGCAAGTCTTTTTCCGCGATGGAAGCTCCACCGACCAGGTGGTAGTCGAATATCCGATCGGCCACCGCCGGCGGCGCGCGGAGGGGATTCCGCTGTTGATTGAAAAATTTAAGGTCAATCTGGCTCGTCGTTTCCCGCCAAAGCAGGCAGCCCAAATTCTGTCGGTCTGTCAGGATGCCAACAGACTGCAGGCGATGCCGGTCAACGAATGGGTAGATTTGTTTGTTATTTAAGGTTTGGCTTGACCAATGCGGGTTTGTTGAGTAAAATCTTTTTTGCAAGTTCTGGCGACGTGGCCAAGTGGTAAGGCAAGGGTCTGCAAAACCCTGATCACGGGTTCAAATCCCGTCGTCGCCTCTCAAGTAAGCACTTTACCAGTTTCTATTTCTTTTAGTCAAAGGGATTCCATCCCTTTGACGAGCAGCGCACCCGATGCATCCCTGGGTGCGTTTTGTGTTTGTTCAGAGATCAGGCACGGTTACGCTTCCCTCACTCATTCCACTTTCCGAAGCCACCCGCCAGCACGGGCTGGGAGAAGCCTATTTGCACCAGATGGTTGAAAAAGGCAAAATTAGGGCTGCAATGGTTACGGGTGAGATGGTCGTAAGCGAAGATGAAGTAAAAGAACGCGCGTCAAACGAATGTTAATAAAGCCATCACCTTTCGTCATTCGGATACATGCATCCTCAAGACCCGGGATTCTCGCGATTGCTTCGACTATAAGCGTGCCGCTTTGCCCAACGATCCGACACGAAAGACAGCCGTTGCGCCTCCATGTAGTACAACCCAATCATCGATGCCCTCCGCAGAAAGAAACTCACGCCAACCCTGTTCGCTCATGCTTATCGTCTCCTATCCTGTCACCCGCCAAACACTCCAGTTTGGCGGCGGGACGCCGTCCGCTGCAACCGGTTGTCAGGCGGTAATAACCCAACTGTCAGGATGCTTATCTGGGATTATCCGCGGATCAATTCCATGCTCAAGAAAGACCTTGCATGCAGAAACGACCAAGTTGAACCCTTCGGTTGAATCCAACGCTTGCGCCACCTTCTCGTCGTCGGTTCCAGAAAAGCCAGTCTCTGTAATGGAAACAAACGTCCATCCCTCACCCTTTGCCACAAATGTAATCTCAACTGGTGTCGGCCAATCGAAGACAATCCGCCGGTTGTTCTCCAGTGCTCTTACAACAACATCGCCAGAAGCTCCGTAGAAGTCCCAATACCAGGTAACCGTCTCACCGATCGCGAGTCGACCGCTAGAGCGATTGAACCAGAACTTCGTGGTCACTTCAGGATCAACGAAAGCATTGAATACTTCTTCGACGGGTCTACGGATAAGCATAGTTGCCCGTGCTGTTGGGGAAGTCGTAAGTGTCATTCTCTACTCCATTCAGTTCTAAGTGAAGGAACCAACCGATCGAGTTGAGTGTTCAGCGGTAGACAGTCCGCCATCAAGCGAGGAGCCAGGTATCGCTGGTGTTCGAGCGCCCGGTTTGTAGTCCTCGCGTCCCCGGTTCATTCCTTCAGACTTTCCGGGGTTTGCGCGACAAACGGACCCCGCTCCATAAAGCCCCACACATAGCCTTCGGGGTCGCGAACTTGCAGCACTCGAACCCCATAAAACTTCGGTTCTGGGTGTCCCGCGGTGACGCCAGCTGCAGTGACACGGGCATACATTGCTTCTACATCATCAACCCAAATGCCGATCCAGTCCTCGGGACGGCGTCCCTTATTCTTCCACCAGTCTGGAGAACCGTCGAGCCAGATTTCAGAGGAGCCAACCGTGAGTTCCGCATTAGTGATGTGCCCATATTCGTCCAACCAACGCCCCTTCTCAACAAAGCCGAATACTCGGGTCAACCACTCAAGCGCAACCGAGATGTTGTCGTAGTGTAGGTAAGGCGTGACACCGTTGAAGGTAACAGGTTTCTCTGACATAGCTCAACTCCTAAACTGGGAAAGACTGGGAAAGGGATCTAGCGTGGTTCTTGCTATGACTGACCTTCTATGCGCAACGAAATAGTGTCGGCTGCAAGCGCGAGTTGGGCAGTCAAAAAAGAATACATCCAAGCCAGACCCGCAAGGACAACACGGTGAACTGCTATGCTCCCCAGAACAACAACCAACTGAAAGACCATCTTTAGCATACTTGATCATGTACGAAATTGCCCTGAACGTCAAGCTAATCAACACCCTCCGGCTGCTGCCGAGTAGAGCCGTCTGGCCATGAAACGATACAGACACGGTTGCCTGCGCGGTCGGCAAGCGTCCAGTATTCTGGCGCATGGGAGTCATCGACAATTCGTCCGCCTGCAGCAAGCGCTGCTTGTAGTCGTACCAGCGCCTGATCGTGCGCAACCGACACATCAATATGCATCGCATGCCGCAGTAGCTTGCTTGCGTCAATCTCTTGCATCCAGACCGTCGATCCGTGCCCAAGAGGGTCAACTGCATTATCATCAGCCATCGGCAGGTAGCCTAGCACGGCGCGCCAGAAATCAACGTCAATCTCATCCCGCTTCGCTGCAATTGCGACCTGTACTTCTTGGACAGCCGAACGATCTGCGAGCGCTTCATACTCCCGTGCAACACCTGAAATAGCCCTTGCAAGTTCGATGTGCCGCGACTCCAGTTGCCAAAGATCACGAGTCAAACGAACGTTAATAAAGCCATCACCGATCGTCATTAGGACACAGGCATCTTCAAGACCCGGGATTCTCGCAATTGCTTCGGCTAAGCGTGCCGCTTTGCCCAACGATCCGACACGAAAGACAGCCGTTGCGCCTCCATGTAGTACAACCCAATCATTGATGCCCTCCGCAGAAAGAAACTCCCGCCAACCCTGTTCGCTCATGATTATCGTCTCCTATCCTGTCACCCGCCAAACCCTCCAGTTTGGCGGCGGGACGCCGTCCGCTGCAACCGGTTGTCAGACCACCCTCACTGACGCACATAGCCCAAGTGTGTGGCGGTTGGACCATCAAGCACCCTGTCAATGCGAAACTGCGGCAAGGGTTCGCGCAGGTTCTCGAACAGACGCCGCCCGGTGCCGAACAACACGGGCGCCAGGGCGATTTCCAACTCGTCGATGACACCCATGTTCAAATACTGTTGGATCACGTCTGCGCCGCCTGCAATTCGAATATCACGACTGCCCGCAGATTCCCGCGCCAGCTCAAGTGCCCGCTCCGGTCCGTCATTGATGAAGTAAAAGGTCGTCCCACCGGGGCGCACCCAGGGTTCGCGCTTCTCATGGGTAAGAACGTATACCGCTGTGTGAAACGGAGCCTCCTCCGGCCAGCCGCGCTCTCCACCTTCAAACATGCGCTTGCCCATAATGTTGGCACCGATGCGCTCCGTGGTGCTGCGAAGCAGGTCATTGACCGGGCCGGTCTCTCCACCTGGTCCGAGCTTGAGGTTCTCGCGGATGTACTCTTGATTGAGAGCCCAGCCCATCAGCGCACCCCACTTGGCGCCCCAGTTCTTGTACTCAGGCTTGTCCCAATTCTCCATGGTCATTCCTTCCGGTGCCATGTAGCCATCGAGGCTAAGCCCAATATTGACGAATACTTTACTCATGATTCTCCTCTCGCACGATTGGATTTCAGCATAACGGATGGGTTCAGCCGACACGCTGCGCTTCACTCCACGTGCGGCTGCAGCCCGTGGTTAGGTTTTGCTACCGTATCCCATCGTGATGACGACATTCCCCTTTTTGTGCCCTTTTTCAACATACCTGTGAGCCTCGGCGGTCTGTTCTAACGAGTAACTTCTATCAATGACTGCTCTTATCTTTCCCACCTCAATAAGCTCTTTGAGCAAAATGAGCTTTTCGGTCTCTTCGCTTGTCAGGGATTTGACGGTTAGAGAGATCCCGTTCTTCGTCAGAGAGCTTTTACCGCGTGAAGAGGATATCTTGCCAACCGCGTCAAAAACAATCTCATAGGTTTCGCCGCTCTGGGTGAAATCCTCTTGAGTGTAATCAATTACCTTATCAGCCCCCAGAGATCTTACAAGATCTAAACTTGAGGTGCTGCATACCCCGGTTACTTCTGCCCCAAAATGGTACATGGCAATTTGTACCGCAAAGGTACCTACACTTCCAGAAGCGCCATAGATAAGGACTTTTTGTCCCCTCTGGATATTTGCCGTTTTCAGAAGATGTAACGCTGTCATACCCCCAATAGGAACAGCGGCGGCTTCCTCATAGGTAATGTTCGCAGGTTTTTTGGCCACCACTCCTTGCTTCCATTCTTCGGGCAGACATACATATTCGGCATAAGCGCCAGCTCTTAAGCCAGTGGTTGTTCCAAAAACTTGGTCACCCTTCTTAAACAGTTTTACATCTTTGCCAACCGCTTCAACCTCCCCGGACACCTCATATCCCAGGATAGTCTTTTTGGGTTTTGTGAGGCCAAACATTATTCGCAGCGCGAGAGTCCACAGTGTGGAATCCGGGTGTTTTCCGCTTCGCGCTACCACCGTTCCTGCTGATACGGTTGTCGCATATACTTTTACCAGTATTTCATTGTCCTTGGGCACAGGTTTTTCTACCTCTGTTAGCTGAAGAACATCCGGCGGCCCATATTCTGTGTATACAATCGCTTTCATGAGTTTTCTCCGATACTTCTTTGTCCGTGAATGAAGAATAGAATTCCCAAAACATACTTGTCGAAAGAGCAGTTGCTTCTCATGGCAATCCACTTCGGATCTTAATCGAATCGCACCTCTAAACTGCCCATTTCAATGCATACCAGACCGTCAGTGCATTAAACACAAAGCTTACAAGGAGCAGAAATCTGTCGTACGTTCCAAGGTATCCAGAAAATCCGAAGAGATTGAAAACAACAAGCAATACCGGAACGATAATGTTCGCCCAGCGAATGGCGGGATGCTTTAACGTCAGGGTCAGCACAAGCATAACAATCGGAATCAGCATCAAAGCTGCCACAAACAACCACATCCCCTGAGATGGTTTTGTACCTAAGATTTCTCCTGGTGTAATGTGACCGGCAAATATTCGCAGCACATCCCCCAAAAGATAGGTCAACATTACCGCTGTCCATAATCCTGAAAGTATTATCCTCGTATCTAATATGATTGGCTCTCCTTCATTGTCTACTGAAATAGGGTTTGCAAAACCCAACAATGCGATTCAGTGCCCGTCCGCCGCAACCGGTTGGTAGACCTCGGTTAGCCCTCGCCAAAAACCACGTTTTAGCAGCAATGGCCTTCCTGAGGGTTGTGAAATTAAGCAGGAACATAGACCAATCGGATCACATCCTCGTCAATCCGATCATTGGTGATGAGGCGGAGCGGCGGTCGGGGTCCGGCGAAATAGGGCTTACCGTGACCCAGCACGACGGGGTGCAGGTAGATCCGATACTCATCGATGAGGCCAAGCTCGGTGAGGCTGTGCGCCAGGCTCGGACCGGCAACTTCGATTTCCCCGTCACGTTCCGCCTTCAGCTTGCGAATCGAGCTCGCGAGATCACCTTCGACAAGCGCGGCATTCGGGCCGACCGAGTTCAACGTGCGCGAGACGACCCATTTCGGCTGCTTCCGCCACGCAGCCGCGAAGGCCTGTTCTGCCGCATCCCATTCAGGATGCTCGTCGTCCCAGTAACGCATGACCTCGTACATTTGGCGACCGTAGACACTGCCCGCCTGCCCTTGAGCCTCCTCAATGAAGTGGCGAAAGAGCGTGGAGCGTGGCGCAAACATCATATGGTCGACGTAGCCGTCCAGGGACTGATTCATTCCGAACACGAGTTTAGCCATATCCTGTTCTTTCTCTTGCACGCGTCACACCACTGCATGTCGTCTAACTTTAATTTGTACGGGTTTCTGATATATTGCACTTTTTGACGTATATCTATTTCCAAAACCCGCGTTACACAGCGATTTATAGTGGGTTATCTAAAACCATCAGCATCTAAAATCTATTCATAATATTACATTTATAGACAAAAAATGTCAATAATACGACACCCAATCAATGCCACTGCAAAACCCTGATCACGGGTTCAAACCCCCATGAGGGGGCAATGTCCCGTCGTCGCCTCTCATTTTTTGACGGGTTCAAATTGCTGCTGTCTGGGTTTTGGGCATATCCCGAACCCCACTTAGAGGAACATTTTTAATAAGCTAACGCGAAATCTTGCCTGTGGCGGAAAATCCTGCTATAATCTAGGTCACCCAGGGCGCGTAGCTCAGTTGGTCAGAGCGCACGGTTCACATCCGTGAGGTCCGGGGGTTCGAGCCCCT
>NZ_JBRCOK010000057.1:0-8461 GCF_053501535.1 Bellilinea sp.
CAGGGCTGGCGCACGAAGTAAGCCAGCCCGAAGCGGAGCGATTATGAACGTGAAGCCGGAGCGAACCCGTGAAACGGGTGAGCGAAGGCTTGACCTACCATTGGCTGGCACAGCCAGCCAGCGCATCCGTGGGGGGCTTGCCCCCCGCGGGGCGCAAGCTTTCAACGCCCCGCATTTGCTAGCCCGCAGTGCGGAGCACAAGGGCGGTAGCAAAGCGGGGCGTGCACCACAAGAGGGGTGGGTGAGGTGAGCGGAGCGAACCGAACCCACTAAAACCCTACCTTTCCGCAGGGGCGCACAGTACCTTATCCGTCTTTGGCTTACTGGTGCAATGGTTTTTCTTTGCTTTGGCTGGGATGATGACTTGCCTTTGAAAGGTGATTCAATACCGGTTTGCCAAAATCACCTGTGGGCTGGTTTTGGGGTGGGGGTCGTGAATCATGTACCCACTTTCACCGGCGAAACATGATTCAGAACCGGTTTACCAAAATCACCTGGGGGCTGGTTTTGGGGTGGGGGTCGTGAATCATGTACCCACTTTCACCGGCGAAACATGATTCAGAACCGGTTTGCCAAATTCGGCGGTAGGCCGGCTGGGGTGATGGTTTTCAGGGCGTACGGGTGAATAAAATCATTGGCATAGGTTGAATGTTTGTGGGCTGGGGTTTTGTGGGCTTCAATCCGTTTTCTGAAACGCATTGGTTGATTGCGTGCTGTAAGGGTTAATCGGTTCTAAATCCTACTACTGATTTGTTTATCTCCTAGATAAACAAATTCCCCATTGTAAAAGTTGATGTGAAAATGATTTATCCCGAATTGACGTTAACTTAATGAAAGTGGCTGTGTTCTTCCGTACCGGTTTCGGGGCCGAGCCAGCGCCGCCATTTCCCCATGCGGTGGGCGTACACCGCTGCCAGGCAGGCCAGCGCGGTGGTGATTGGCACCGAGGCGAATAAACCAATTGAGCCAACCAGTGTGCGCACCACTTCTTCGGCAATGAAGTTCAGGTTGAGCAGCAAACCGGGGTTCTGATTATTCAGCGAAAACATCAACAGCATCGGCAGCGATGCGCCGGCATACGCCAGCACCAGCGTGTTGACCGTGGCGGCAACATGATCACGCCCAATGTTCATTGCCCGGCGGTAGAGAAAGCCCAGGCTCAAGGCCGGATTTGCCCCGTGCAGTTCAAACACAGCCGAGGACTGGCTGATGACCAGATCGTCCAGCACCCCCAGCGCTCCGATGATCATCCCTCCCAACAGCAAGCCGCGCATGTCAATCGGCGTGGCGGTCATTTGAGCAAGAAACATCACATTTTCATCGCCAAAACCGCTCAGACGGGTGAAATTGATCGAAACCCAGGCCAGTGCGCCGGTGATGACCAGTGCAATCAACATACCCAGCACCGCCGCGTGCGTCTTCAGCGTCCAGCCATAGACGATGTAAAGGGAAACGGCCAGAAAGCCGAACGAGCCGATGATGCTGACCAGCACCGGGTTTTTACCCGCCAGAATCTGGGGGATGATGTAGGCAACAATCACAATCAGGCTGAGGGCAATCCCCAGCAGTCCGCGCAGCCCTTTCCAGCCACCAATCAGGACGCTGAACAGGACAAAAATTAGAAAAAGCTGTAGAATGCTGCCGATGCGGATGAAGTCGGTGAAGAAAGCAACAATTTGTCCATCCGGTCGTACACCGACCGAGATTAACACCTGTTCGCCGGGGCGAACATCGGCATCATTCGGGCGGATTTGTTGCAAACCGTACTCGATTTCGACAATTTGACCGGCAAAATTGCCTTCTAAAACGCGGGCGGTGAAGACCTGATAGCGCTGGGGGCGTTCGCCGAGGGTGATTTGACCGGTTTCGAGGATTTCCAGCACCTCGGCGCGCACCGTACTGGAATCATAGCCTACCTGACCGGCCGGGCGCTGGCTGCTGAAGAGTGTGCTGAGTCGCGGGACGAGCCAGACGATCAGAACAATGCCGGCAATTACGGCCAGCAGGCTGAAAAACAGAGCAATGCGGTTGCGGTTAGGCTGCATAAGGGTTTGCGAAGAAAGATTATAGCATAGGCGGGAAAGGGGAAGAGGAATAAAAAAATAACAGACAGGGAACTCTACTTTTATTCTGGCACGGAATATGCTATTATTTGGGTAGCAGATTACCGAATGAGACCTACCCGGAGATTAAAATGCAAGACCGCTTATCCCCCCAATCCACCAATACCCGTCGGGCTAACCGCATCGTTTGGGAACGCCCGGTTTTAATCGTTGATCCCATCCGCGCCAGTGGAAAGACCATCAATGTCAGCGCGGTTGGGATTTTGCTCTCCACCGACCGGCATGTCAACCTGCCGCTGGGTGCTGAAATTGCCCTTTCCATTCCCCATCTGGAAGGGCGCGACTCGATGGTGGTACACGGCAAGGTCGTGCGGGTCGAGCGCACCGCTCGCGACATGCGCGTAGCAGTCAACCTGACTTAACCACTCTCCATCGGGTTGTTTTGGGGTGTGATGGATAATTTGCCGCCCGGCGGTTGAGTCGGGCGGCTTCTGATTTAAGGGTGATGCCTGCTCATAGGCGGGTGATGGGGAACATCCCCCGCCTGTACGAACTCGATATGAATCTTCTACAATCTCAATTGACTTCGCGTCAAAATCGTAGTATTATTATCATAATAATATAAATAAATACCCCGAACGGGTGGGGATATCAACAAAAAAGTACAAAAAAAGAAAGGAAATAGAAATATGGCAAAAGTATTCGAACTGCCTCCCCTGAAATACGCCTTCAATGCTCTGGAGCCTGCCATTGATGCCCGCACCATGGAAATTCACCATGACAAGCATCATGGCGCGTATGTCGCCAACCTGAACAAAGCCTTGGAGAGCGCGCCGGAATGGTTTGACCATCCCATTGAAGAGATTTTGCGCCGCATCAACGAAGTGCCGGAGAATATCCGCACCGCCGTGCGCAACAACGGCGGCGGGCACCTCAACCATACCCTCTTCTGGGATTGGATTGCCCCCGGCGGCAGCAAGACACCGGTTGGTGAAATTGCCAAAGCCATTGATGCCTCCTTCGGCTCATATGATGCCTTTGTGGAAAAATTCAGTAACGCCGCTGTGACTCGCTTTGGCTCCGGCTGGGCATGGCTGGTGTTGGATGGCGATAAGAAGCTGCAGGTTTATTCCACTGCCAATCAGGACAGTCCCTACATGGACGGTCACATCCCGCTGCTGGGTCTGGATGTGTGGGAACATGCTTACTATCTGCATTATCAGAACCGCCGGCCGGATTACGTCAAAGCCTTCTGGACGATTGTCAACTGGGATTTTGTGGAAAGCCGGTTTCAGGCCAACCGCTAAAATTTAGCCGACATTGGAAAAACTTCAGACAGCCGCTCTTATGCGGCTGTTTCTGTTTGTTGACTTTCTGTGGAGGGATGGAGGGTGCGGCGTGGTTTACGCTGGTCAATCGTGGCGGTCAGATGGGCACCCAGCAGGATGATGGTGCAGGACAGGTAGATGTAGAACATCAGCGCCAGGACGGTGCCGAGCGAGCCGTATAAAATCTCATATTGCGCCAGGCCGCTGGATAAATACGCACTGAAACCAAATTTTGCCAGTTCCCAGGCAACACTTGTCCACAAGGAGCCCCACATACAGGCCCGCCAGCGCACTTTGGTATTCGGAATCCAGCGGTAGATGATCAGGAACATCAGAAAGGTGAAGAAGGCCGGGATGAGCACACGCAGATAGGGGTAGATGACCGTATTTTCCAGATGATCGCCGTTGAGAAAAACCTGATCAAAAATGCGAATCAGGTTGAATACTGCCGTGGAGAGCAGCGAAAGCACCAGCAGCAGGATGATCATACCGATCATACCCAACGCCAGCAATCGGGTGCGGATGACATCGCGCGGCTTGAGGTTGAGCCAGGCGTGGTTGATGTTGCGCACCAGTGTATTGAAGAAACCGGAGGCTGACCAGAACGCTCCCAAAAGACCGATAACGCCGATTGTGCCGCGCCGACTGAGAATGACCTGTAAATTGCGTTCGATGAGCGGTTCGGCGTTGGGCAGGGCCTGAAAGACCAGCGTCAGCACTGCCTGATAGGCATCTTCCCGCTTGAGGATAAAACCGGCCACCGAAATGAGGATCAGCAGGAGGGGGAATAACGAAAAAAGGGCATAATACGCCAGACTGGCAGCCGCTTCACTGCCGCGCGCCAGCGTAAAGTTTTTGAGGGTGACACGGATGATTTCAATTGTCCCGCGGCTGAAACGGTTGAGCCGCAAATAATACGGCAGGATGGCTTGTTTCAAGTCAACCATGCTGGCTTAACCTTGAGCGGGATGGGGCAGCTCTCCGTTGCCGTTCCAGCCGAAGCGTTCAAAATTCACGCTGTCGTTTTCATCGAACTGCACGCCTTCTTCGAGCAGCAACTGCCGTTGAATGGCCCCGCCAATACCGGGCAGGCTGATGCGCCCTTTGGCGTTGATGACCCGCTGCCAGGGTACATCCGTGCCGGCTTTGAGCGCTGCCAGCGCATAACCGACCTGACGCGGGCCGACTCCGCCGCCAACCATGCGGGCAATTTGTCCGTAACTGGCTACCCGGCCGGGTGGAATCCGGCGCACAATTTCATAGATGCGCTGATTGATCGAAAGGTCGTTAAAGATGTCGTCTTTCATTCCGGTTTTTGGTGTTCAACAGGGTATTCATGGGCGGAGTTTGTTGCTTAAACATGATACCCCATGCCGGAAAAAAGCGGAAGCAGATTAGCCATTTGGCTGCTGGTTAACGGGTACAATTTACCCATGCGCTGCTTGAAACGCTGGATGGGATGGGCAATATTTTGGGCGTGGTTGTTGACCGCCTGTTCGGTGAGTGATCCGCCGCGAGATGTTGAGCCGGCCCCACCCTCCCCGCATCCCTCCGCAACACGGACGATAACCACCGTTCCCACCCTGACGCTGCTGCCCCCTGTTTTAACCCCGACGGTGTTGTCCCTTCCTCAGGTTTGCTCTCCGCTGGCCGGTTATGATTTGGAACAACTGGCAGGACAGGTTTCCAATCCCTATCACCCACCCCCGCCGGGCAGTGATGATCCTCATTACGGTGTGGACCTGGCTGATTTCGACCAGAAGGATCGGATTGCGCGCAGCGGGATGAGCGTTCAGGCGGTTTTGAGCGGGCGGGTAGCAGGGATAACGGCCGGGCGTTTCCCCTACGGCAATCTGCTGATTGTGGAAACCGCTCTGTCTGAGCTTGACCCCCTGCTGGTTGCCCGGTTGGAATTGCCGGAGTTCCCCCCTGAAACCATTCGCCCGCTGGCCCTGAGCTGTCCGCCTTATCCGTTGCCGTCGGACTGGCAATCCCGCCCGCGCTCGTTGTATTTGTTGTATGCCCATCTGAAATCTGCACCGACCTTTGCGGTGGGAGAGGAAATTAAGTGCGGCCAGGTGGTGGGCACAATCGGCGATTCCGGCAATGCGCTGGCGCCGCATTTGCATCTGGAAGTGCGCCTTGGGCCGGCGGGAATGATTTTTGCCCCCATGGCACACTATGACCCCTCTGCCAGCAGTGAGGAGATGGCTGCCTACTGCATGTGGCGGGTCAGCGGTGCATTTCAGAGTATGGACCCGTTCTGTTTGCTGGACGAATGTTCATCTGCCCGATAAAATCGAGTGATCCCTTGTGTTTTTCCTGTTTTCGGGCAATAATTGGGCTGTTTTGGTTAGAAAATGTGAGTTCGGCTTAAGGGCAAAACCTGACGAGTAGCGAAATTACCCCCTCCCACCTCCCCCAAACATCGCTGGGGCGGTTTGGGGGAGGCGCAGGAGGGGGCCGAAAATGTGAAAGTGGAGATGAAAAGGATTTGCCCCGAGCTGACGCTGGAAAGGTAGCTGGTGTGGAGTTTATGGATAGCATGAAGTTAATGAAACTGGTGATTGCCGTGGATATGGACGGCACCATGTTGTTTGCCGATAACCGTTTTCATCCGCTGGATGTGGCGTTTTTGAAACAGGAATTACCGCTGACCGTCATCTTTGCCACCGGCCGTTCTCTGACCGGTATGCGCCTGCCTTTGACCATCAACGGTTTGATTGGAGAAAGTGAGCCTGTTCCTTATCCCCTCGTGCTGCACAACGGCGCGCTGGTGTATCTGCCGGGGCAGCGGGTACACCGTCATTTTGCCTTTGAGCCGGGCATTGCCGCTGAACTGGTGCAGCGTGTGCTGGCCTTTCCGCAGGATCTGGCAGTGGTGGCGCAAGGCGAAGGGCGCGAATGGCTGATTCGCACCTCGCCTTACGGCGGACCGCGTGCCATTTATTACGGTTACCGGCCACTGGCATGGCAGCCGGGTGAAGCATTGCCGGTTTTCAGCAAGTTGCTGTGTATTTCCGATCAACCTGAGGTTTTGAAAGAACTGGAAGAAACCCTCCGTTCTTTGCCCTTGGAGGGTAACTCCAGTCTGGGTGACCTGTACGAAATGACCCCCAAGGGTGTGACCAAAGCCACCGGTTTGAATGCGTTACTGCCGGCGCTGGGCGTGGAGGATGTGCCGCTCATCACGGTTGGGGATGGTGAAAACGACTTCACCATGCTGGATATGGCTGATCTGGCCTGCGCGCCTGCCAATGCTCATCCCCCGCTGAAAACCCATGCCCAATTCATCTTTGACCGCAGTGAGCGCGGCATTTTCCAGCCGGTGCTGGAAGCCGCGATGGAGCGGCTGCCCCTGCCGGAGGCGGTTCAGGGCCAGTTGCGGGCGGTAATGGTCACTTCCGGGTAATCGGCTGAGGGGCTGTCCAGCAGCGGGGCAGGCAGGTTTTTCAGATGGCGGTTAAAGAAAGCCAGACTGTACTGGTTGAGGATGCGCACCATTTGACCGCCGTTAATTCCCCCGGAAAAGCCCAGGGCAGCGTTAAGCGGTGAAACCAGGGTGAGGTCGGTAAAGTCGTAGTGGGCGCTACCCTGAATGGTGAGCAGGTAGGCGGGTGCGTTCACCTGTTGAAAGACCTCTTCACGCACATATTCACTTTCCTGTGCGGCAAAGAACAGCACCGGCTGCTGCAGAGACTGGGAGAGTACCGGCTCATACTGCGGGCTGTCAAGGGTCAGTAAAGCGTCGCAGCGGCTTTCCTGCAGGCACAATCGGCTGGCAGCCGAACCACCAAACGACATTCCACCCACTCCTACCCGTTCAACGTCCAGTTTACCGCTCAGTTGTGGCAGCAGGCTTCCCGATTGAAAATCGGGCAGATGGTTGAGAACGAAGCGCAAGTCGTCCGTCCAGATGGTCAGGCTTTTATCCCGAAAATTGGCATCCTGAGAAAAGCGGGGGGCGGTTTCGCTTGCAAAGCGGATTAAGCTGCCGCTCTTGTCCGGCACTGCGGCTGCCTGAAACGGATGCCCTACGCTGATCACCACATAACCGTGGCTTGCCAGGGTTTCCATCAGGGAAGAATTCTGCTGTAAATATCCCAGCCGATAACCGTGTGAATACAGAATTACCGGAAAAGGCGGCTGTCCGCTGACCGCGGGAGCATCCAAAACGGCATGAGTCTGCACCAGCGAAAGGTGATCCAGCAAAAAGAAAGGCAGCCCCAGCATTGCGGTCAGTTGACGGCTGATTTGGGGCTGGTTCAGCCAGTAAGTTGTGGGCCGCTCTGCCGGACTGACTTCGGCGGGGTACCAAATCATCAGGGGCACCTGCCGCTGGTCATCCGGCTGGCTGGTGAAGATTTCTGCACGTTCGGTATCCGTCAGCACCAGCTGGCTGACCCCCACGGCAAAGCCGCCGCCCGGCTGCGGCAGGCTGAAAACCGGGATGAGGGTCGGCAGCTGCGAAACCAGCAAAAACAGCAGCAATCCGCCGAATACCAGCCCCAGTCGTAACCAGACCGGCTGATGGGTTGAACGGCTGGCAGGTGAACGCAGCAGGCGGGTGTTATTGGCCAGCAGTGCCAGAGTCAACAGGTAAGCCGGGATCATCTGCCAGCGAGAACCCTCGATGATGAGGTGCAAAATAACCAGCAGACTGACCAGGAATGGCAGGTAAAGGATAAGGCGCGAACGGCGCTGAGGAGGTAAAAATGTCCACGCCAGGGAGAACAACAACAAAATCAGGATGACATTTTCCAGAAAACGCATTTCTGACCTTACTCCGTCGGATGAGATGTTTTCCCCATTATCTCACAGGAAGGCCATCGGCTCAGCCTCTGGTCGGAAGTAATCCCGATTGCTTTTGAAAAAAAGAAACCCACTTAAATCAACGTGAGCTCGGGATAAGATCAAAACCTTGCAGGCAATACCAATCACCCCCACCTGCACCTCCCCCAAAATCGCGCCTGCGATTTTGGGGGAGGCGGGAGGGGGACGAGACTCGAAAGTTGATGTAAAAATGATTTATCCCGAATTGATGTTAAATCAAAGACGGCTGGCGTTTTC